>JAHHSE010000063.1 GCA_020025395.1 Oscillospiraceae bacterium | reverse complement strand
CCTGATGAACATCAAGCGGGTGGCTTGGGGCGTAAGGGAGGTGGAGGAGCTGCGGGACGGCAGAGCCGATGGTTCCTTTGAGGGGGGAACCCGGGAGATCCCCGTCAGTCAGGCCCAGCTGGAGGAGATGGTCCGCGCCATGGTGAGGAGGCTTGAGCTGAAATGAGAGAGGAGATCGCGCAAGGGGTGATCTTGAATCCGGAGGGGGTTCTTCTGCCCCCGTCGGAGAGCAAAGAGAGCTCTCCCCCGGAACCCAAGGGAAAGAAGGAACGGACGGCGGGTCCGTCCGCCGGCAAGGGCAGGGAGGCCGCGGGGGGAGGGGAATTGCCCCCGGCGGTCTCCGGGGAGAAAAAAGCAAAGCAGAGGGACGGGGACATCGTCCCCGGACCGGAGCGGACAGAAACCGAAACGATAAGGAGGAATCATACAATGGCAAATACCAATGCGCTTGGAATGGTGGAGACACGGGGTCTGGTGGCCGCGATTGAGGCGGCGGACGCCATGGTAAAGGCGGCCAATGTTCAGCTGGTGGGCAAGGAGCAGGTGGGGGGCGGTCTGGTGACCGTCATGGTCCGTGGGGATGTGGGAGCGGTGAAGGCCGCTACCGATGCCGGGGCCGCCGCCGCTGAAAAGGTGGGGGAGATGGTCTCGGTCCATGTGATCCCCCGCCCTCATGTGGAGGTGGACCACATTCTTCCCCAGGGCCGGGGAGATAGCTCCGACGGGATGTAAGACAGTGGAAAGGGGGAGGATGGAATGGAGCGGGGAAAGCCGGAACACATGACCCATCTGGACCACAAGACCCTGGTGCGGAAGGACCATCCCCGGATCATCTTCCGGGGCTGGATCGATCGGCTGGAGGCCGAGATTCTTCTCTGCCGTCTCACGGCCTCCCAACGGGGCTATCCGAAAGTGGGGACCGAGCTGGACGAGATGCTGGACTTTGTCCGCAGCTTTATCCGGGCCGATGTATTGGGGGAAAAGGTGGGAGAGATCTGCCTGGGAGGCTATACGGCGGATGAGCTTCGGGCCTGCTCCCACCACCCGGAGACCTATTTTGGCCAGCCGCACTTTATGGCGGCGGGGACCGACGAGCCGCTGCTTCTGCATATCAATCGGCTGAGGACCCTGGTCCGTCAGGCCGAACTGGCGGGATACCGGGCCTTTCGGGACTATGACGGGCGGGTGACCCGTCCGGACATCATCACCGCCATGAATCGGCTGTCCAGCCTGTGCTGGATTTGGATGATTAAGCTGAAGGCGGGGAAATACGAAAAAGAGGGGGGAGAGCCGTGACCCTGGAGGAAGGCCCCAAAGGGCTGGTGATCACCCGGCTCCCTCTGGAGGACATGGCTCTTCTGGCTCTGGCGGTCCCTTTGACCGAGGAGCTCTCCCAAGTGCTGACCGCCCTGTTGGAGGGGAAACGGGTGGCGGTGCGCGGCTCCGCGATGGAGTATAAGCGCTATCGCCGCACCGCCCCCCTGCCGGTCTATCAGAAATTCGTCTCTCTGGAGCGTCAGCTTCGGGAGATGGGTCTGGTCCGGGCGGGAGAGGGGTAGGGGGGATGATTCTGGGCGAGGTGATTGGCAATGTCTGGTCCACCAAAAAAATCACCCCCCTCACCGGACAGCCCCTCCTCCTGATCTCCCCCCAGGGGATGAGCGGGCCTCCTCTGGTGGCCGCGGACTGCGTGGGGGCCGGAGAGGGAGAGACCGTCCTTCTGGCCACCGGCTCGGCCGCCCGGCTGGCCGCCGGAAGGGACTGTCCGGTGGATGCCGCTGTGGTGGGCATCGTGGACAAGAGATAAAGGAGGAGGAAGCTTTGTCGATCAACGAGATCATTGTCTATCTTATGGTCCTTTTCATGATCCTTGGGGCTGGGGACCGCATTCTGGGGAATCGGTTTGGCCTGGGGGAGAAGTTTGAGGAGGGGATATTGGCCATGGGTTCTCTGGCGCTGGCGATGATCGGGATCATCTGTCTGGCGCCGGTGCTGGCCAATCTCCTCCGCCCTGTAGTGGTGCCTCTTTACTCCCTGTTTGGGGCCGACCCCGCTATGTTTGCCGGGACCATCCTGGCAAACGATATGGGCGGCGCCGCCCTGGCGGCGGAGCTGGCGGAGAGCCGGGAGGCGGGGCAGTTTGGGGGGCTCATTGTGGGGTCCATGCTGGGACCCACGGTGGTCTTCACCATTCCGGTGGCCTTGGGCATCATTGGGGAGGAGGACCGTCCCGCCCTGGCCAAGGGGGTCCTGGCGGGGGTAATCACCATTCCCGTGGGTTCCCTGGTTGGGGGTCTGGCGGCCGGCTTCGGGGTCGGGATGGTGGTGCGGAATCTGATTCCGATTCTTCTCATCGCCCTTCTCATCGCCCTGGGACTTTGGCGGATTCCCCAGGGGATGGTCAAGGGCTTTACCGTCTTCGGGAAAGGGGTGGTGGTGGTCATCACCCTGGGCCTTGCCGCCGCCATTGTGGAGGCGCTCACCGGCTGGGTCCTCCTGCCCGGCATGGCCCCCATCTCGGAGGGCTTTGCCGCCGTGGGAGGGATTGCCATCGTCCTGGCCGGGGCCTTTCCTCTGGTGCTGGTGTTGACCAGAGTCTTTCACACCCCTCTCATGAAGCTGGGGGGCCTTTTGGGGATGAACCAGACGGCGGCGGCCGGAATGGTGGCCACCCTGGCCAACAACATTCCCATGTTTGGAATGCTGAAGGACATGGACCCGAAGGGGAAGGTCCTCAATGTGGCCTTTGCCGTCTCCGGAGCCTTTGTCTTTGGGGACCATCTGGGCTTTACCGCCGGCTTTGATCCCGCCATGATTTTCCCCATGATTCTGGGGAAGCTGACCGGGGCCGTCACCGCTGTGGGGGTGGCGCTGCTCCTGACCCGAAAGGAGGCAGATCATGGATAAGAAGGCGCTGGAGGCCATGATTCGGAAGGTGCTGCTGGAGGAGCTGGGACAGAAGGACCATGGGGTCCGCCTGGCCCTCCTCCCCCGGATCCGAACCGCCGAGGCCGACCGACTGGACACCGGAGATCCGAATCACCGGGTCTATACCCGGGACCTCTTCTCCCTTTCAGAAAGTCCCCGCCTGGGGGTAGGGCTGATGGAGATGGAGAAGACCACCTTTTCCTGGCAGCTTGCGTATGACGAGGTGGACTATGTGATTGAGGGGAGACTCAATATCCTGGTGGACGGGGACCGGGTCTCTGCCGGGCCGGGGGAGGTGCTCCTCCTCCCCAAGGGGAGCGCCATCCAATTTTCCGTACCGGAGAAAGCGAGATTTCTCTATGTAACCTATCCGGCAGATTGGAAAAATCAATAGGGAAGCAGGGCGGCAATGGGTTTCCGAACAAACATTGTCGCCTTTTCCTGTTGTATCCGGAACGGATTTCGGCTATAATGAAACCATACCGGGCAGATCAGCCTCATAGTTTGGAGGCGGGGTCTGTCCACTTCAAAAATCGGAGCGGCCTGAACGCTCAGGCCGACTTCCCGAAAAACCGAGAAGAAGGAGCTTCCTCCATGAATATTTGGCACGATATGGACCCGAAACGCATCTCTGCCGAGGATTTCACCGCTGTGATCGAAATCTCCAAGGGGAGCAAGAAGAAGTATGAGCTGGATAAGGAGACCGGCCTCATTATTTTGGACCGGGTTCTTCATACCTCCACCCACTATCCCGCCAACTACGGCTTTATCCCCCGTACTTATGGCGATGACGGCGATCCCCTGGATGTCCTGGTCCTCTGCTCGGAGGAGCTGGACCCTTTGACTCTGGTGAGATGTTATCCCATCGGCTACATCTCGATGCTGGACGGCGGCAAGAACGACGAAAAGATCATCGCCATCCCCTTTTCCGACCCGACCTATAACAACTATCAGGATCTGATGGATTTGCCCAGCCATATTTTCGATGAAATGTCCCACTTTTTCAGTGTTTATAAAATGCTGGAGGGCAAGGACGCCGTGGCCGGAGACGTGAACGACAGAAGGGCCGCCGTGGAGGTTATTCAGAAGGCGATGGACCACTATGTGGACTGCTTCTGTAAATAAATCTCCGGTTTTTTCAGAGGAATTTTATAAAATCTTAAGAGAAAACCGCTTGGTTTCACGGCGGAAATGTGATATTCTTCCGTATATAAAAGAGGGGATTGCATGAAATATGACGCATTGGTAATCGGCGCCGGCTATGCCGGGGCCGTAACGGCCCGGCAGCTTGCCGAGGCGGGGAATAGGGAGGTCCTGCTGCTGGAGCGGCGGGACCATGTGGGCGGGAACGCTTACGACCGAAAGGATGACGCCGGAATCCTCATCCATCAGTACGGCCCCCATATCTTCCACACCACGGAGAAGCGGGTCTATGACTATCTCTCCCGGTTTACCAACTGGCTCCCCTATGAGCATCGGGTGGTGGCCAATGTTCACGGACAGCTGATGCCGGTACCCTTTAACCTCTCCTCCCTGGAGATCGCCTTTGGGGATCGGGCGGATGCCCTCCGGGAAAAGCTCCTCTCCGTCTATGGCCCGGAGCGGAAGGTGACCATTTTGGATCTGCGGAAAAATACCGATCCGGAGCTTCTCCAGCTGGCAAACTATGTGTATGAGAATGTCTTTGTGAACTACACCATGAAGCAGTGGGGGACCACCCCGGAGCAGATTGATCCGGAGACCACGGCCCGGGTTCCCATCTTCCTCTCCCGGGACGACCGATACTTCCAGGACCCCTATCAGGGGATGCCCGCCAATGGGTATACCCCGCTGTTTGCCAGAATGCTGGATCATCCCGGCCTCCATGTGGAGCTCAACTGCGATGCCAGAGATCGGCTGATTTTCACCCCGGAGGGGGTGAAGCTGGATGGGGAGATCTTTACCGGTCCCGTGGTCTATACAGGTCCCGTGGACGAATTGTTTGACTGCCGATTCGGAAGGCTGCCCTACCGTACCCTGGACTTCCAGTTCGAGACCCATCCGGTGGACTGGTATCAGACCCGGGGCACGGTAAACTATACTGTGGATCAGCCCTATACCCGCATTACGGAATTTAAGCATATGACCGGACAGGAGCTGAAGGGGGTCACCACCATTGTGAAGGAGTTCTCCAGACCCTATTCGGGCGCTGAGGGGGAGGTCCCCTACTACGCCATCATCAATCCGGAAAATACGGCCCTGTATGAAAAATACAGGGGACTGGCGCAGGGGATTCCGAACTTTCATCTGGTGGGACGGCTGGCAGAATACAAATATTACAACATGGATGCCATTGTCTCCCAAGCCCTGAATCTGGCGGACCGGCTTCTCGAATCAAACGAAAAAAGTGAGTGATATCGGTGGAAAAGCTGATTACCTTCGCGGTGCCCTGCTACAATTCCGCGGCCTATATGGACCACTGTGTCCAGACCCTGCTGACCGGCGGGGAGGATATTGAGATTATCCTGGTGGATGACGGCTCGGTGAAGGATGACACCCCTGCCATCTGTGACCGCTATGAGGCCCAGTATCCCCACATTGTCCGGGCTGTCCACCAGGAGAATGGGGGACACGGAGAAGGGGTCAATCAGGGGATTTCCCGTGCCAGAGGACTTTATTATAAGGTTGTGGACTCGGATGACTGGCTGAATGAGGAGGCGCTGGGCCGGGTTCTGGACAAGCTTCGGGAGTTTGCCGCCCGGCCTGACCCTCTGGATTTGATGATCTGCAACTATGTTTATGAGCATGTGGAGGACAACACGCAAAAGGTGATGAAATACACCAATGTCTTCCCGGTGAACCGGGAGTTTACCTGGGGGGACATCGGACATTTCCGCCCCTCTCAGTACCTCCTCATGCACTCGGTGATCTATCGGACCCAGCTGCTTAGGGACTGCGGGCTGAAGCTGCCCAAGCACACCTTTTATGTGGACAACATCTTTGTCTATCTCCCCCTTCCCCAGGTTCGAAGCATCTATTATATGGACGAGGATCTCTACCGCTATTTCATCGGAAGGGCGGACCAGTCGGTAAATGAATCGGTGATGGTCACACGGGTGGATCAGCAGGTGCGGGTCACCAGGACCATGATCGATTCCTGCGATCTCCGGAAGGTGAAGACCCAGTGGCCCAAGCTTGCCAGATACATGAAAAATTACCTGGCGATGATGATGAGCATCTCCTCTATCTTTCTGGTGATTGACGGCTCCCCGGAGGCGCTGGGGCAGAGGACCGAGCTGTGGGAATACCTGCGCACGGTGGACTCCGCCCTCTTTCATAAGTTTAAATATCGGGCCATCTCCTCCATGACCATCTTCCCCGGCTATCAGGGCCGGAAGCTTTCGGTGAAACTGTACCGTGTGGCCCAGAAAATTTATAAATTTAACTGAGAAGACCCCGACCGCCCCCTGAAAGGGCGGTCGGGGTCTTCTCAGGCTGTCTGAAAGGGATCGGCATGATTTTAGAAGGCGATTTTCAAAAAGAGGGCAATGCAGCAGAGGAGGAGGGCACAGGGGACATAGCCAAATCGCCCCAGGGCATACCAGAGTCTGCCGTGCGGCCGGCCGGAGCCTTTGTTGACCTCGTCCAGCAGATCCTCCTTTTTCATGATCCAGAACCAGGAGAAGGCACCCAGGGTGGCCCCCAGGGGGATGATGTAGATGGAGACGATGTCCATCCAGGGGCCCCATTTGTAGATTGGCTCCATATGGAGGCCGATCCCAAGGCAGATGACGCAGAGGAGGGCCAGGACCATTTTCCGGCTGAGCCTGGGGAACTTATGGAGGAGGGATTCCGCCACCGCCTCAAACATATTCTGAAGGGAGCTGACCCCGGCGAAGATCATGGCGGCATAGAGGATGATGGCGAAGAGCCGCCCGAAGGGGATGTCCTGAAGGATCCGGGGCAGGGTGACAAAGAGGAGGGAGGGCCCGGCCCCCACATCCAAGCCGTAGGCAAAGCAGGCCGGAATGATGACCAGGGCCGCCACCAGGGCGGCGATGGTGTCAAAGAGGGCGGTCCGAACCGCCACATGGACCACATCCTCTTTGTTGGAGAGGTAGGCCCCATAGACAATCATGCCGCTGCCGGTGATGGAGAGGGAGAAGAAGGCCTGTCCCATGGCCCAGACCCAGGTCATGGGGTCCTTCAGATAGCTCCAGTCCGGCTGAAAAAGGAAACGGTAGCCCTCGGCGGCTCCGGGGAGGAAGGCCACCCGAATGGCGAGAACGGCAAAGATCAGGAAAAAGAGGGGCATGATGATTTTGTTGCTCCTCTCAATGCTGCGGGCACCCAAAAGAAGGGTGAGCAGGGTTCCCACCACCACAATGATGTGGAAGGGAATCACGGAGTATTCCGTGAAGGAGAAGGATTGGAACCACTGGGTGGTGTCCGCCGTCATCAGGGTCCCGGTCATAGATTGGACGAAGGCCTTGAGGACATAGGCGATGATGACCGCATAGCCCAGGGCGATGCAGAGGGAGCCGGCCAGGGGAAGCCAGCCCAGGATCCCGCCCGCCTTTCCCAGAGAGGGGGTGCGGGTGGACCAGGCGAGCTGATAGGAGCCTAAAGTCCCTGTTTTGGCCCGGCGGCCGATGGCGTATTCCGCGGAGAGGCCTACCACGCTGAAGAGGACGATAAAGATAAGATAGGCCACCAGGAAGGCGCCGCCGCCGTTGCTCCCCAGCTTGGCGGGGAAGCCCCAGACATTGGCCATTCCCACAGCAGAGCCTACGGCGGCCAGAATGAAGCCCCACTTGGAGCCGAATTTGGAATGCTTATGTGTCATGGACCCTCTTCCTCTCTCTCTTCCGATTTCCATTGGGCGAGCTGCTCTGCATCCCGGATTTCCAGACCGATCTCTCCGGCCAGATTTTCCAGATGGTGGGTCAGCTCATGGGACAGGGTGGTGTGCAGCTCCTTCCTCCAGGTCTCCTCCGACCAGTCTTCCTCCCGGGCCAGGGCGGCAAAGGAGCCGTAGTACAGCTCAATATATCGGCCTGTCATGTCGTGGCAGTAGGCCCCCATCAGGTACATGGTGCGTCCGGGGAGCTGCGGATCGGTCCGGCAGTCGGGGAGGAGGGAGATTCCCCCGTTTAACCGCTCAAAGAGGGCGGGGGGAAAGGTCTCATACAGGTCGTCCAGAATTTCACCGACCTGGTCAAACTCCATCAACATGGGGATCACCTTCTTTCGTGGATGGGATAGGGG
>JAHHSE010000062.1 GCA_020025395.1 Oscillospiraceae bacterium | reverse complement strand
GCACGACAGACTCTGACTCTGTTTGTGAGGGTTCGAATCCTTCTCCCGCTGCCATAAAGTCTGTACCATTTAGATATTTCGGGCTGAACGCCTAGAATATCAAAGGGTACAGGCTTTTTTTATGCCCAAATGTTCCATAAAAAACAGACTCCTTGTTTTTGGTTTTCAATAGCGTTTACACAAGCAATGCAGGGTAATGGGCATATCTGTGTCGATTTTCATGTGAAAACACATAGGAAAATACAGCTGATGATTACACATAAAGGTCCGCAATCCCGCATGACTGCGGGCCTTTATTCATGCGGAACAACCTGAACATCAAATAAATTTCGGACGATCCCCGGTGTCGTATCTACCGGGGGTTCATACAATCCTGATCGCAGACCGGAACAGCCGCACAAACGGAAGTTCCGGTCTTTTTCATGATGTGGTGCTTTGCTCCTACGCAAATTTCCGGACTCCATACCGCCGCCTGGACGGAATCGGTGACACGATTTTCCCCGGTAATTGGATCTGCCGGGTCACGGAGCCGGTGGAGAGACTGCGCCTTCGCTCCAAGCACCGGCCATTCAGGGATTGGATTGATGGAAGAAGTGTTTTTCTGCGGTTTCCTGTTTGTAAATCCATTTTATCGCGGTGGAAGTCTTCTTCCCTGCATCATTACAGATTCTGGAATAAATATACTTCGTGCTTTTGTGTTAATAGGGAAAACTTTATATTTCAACCCAGAATATTTATCGCTTTTTAGTGATAAAGTAGAAAAGTGAAAAAGCGTTGACAGATAGACCGGAAACCATTATAATAAAAACCATCAATCTGTCTTCTCCAAGGAGACATTTGTATTTTACTGGAAAGCCGGGGAAAATAGCGTCAGGAGGAATGAACCTATGGTCCGATATTTCATGAAGCGTCTTTGCATGATGATTCTCGCATTGTTTATGATTATTCTTCTGACCTTTCTCATGATGCACGCCGTCCCCGGCGGTCCCTTTACGGGGGATAAGAATATGAGTCCGGAGGTAGAGGCGGCCCTCAATGAGAAATACCACCTGGATGAATCTCTGCCCCGGCAGTTTTTCCGCTATCTGGACGGTCTGCTCCACGGGGATTTCGGCCCCTCTTACAAGTATACCGGAAAAACCGTCAATGATTTCATCCGCGTCGGCTTCCCTGTCTCCGCCAAGCTGGGAGGGATCACCATCCTGTTTGTCATCCTCATGGCCATTCCCATGGGGATCGTGGCGGCGGTAAAAAACGGAAAATGGCAGGACATGGGGCTGATGGCCCTGGCCACCGTCGGAGTGACCATTCCCTCCTTTGTCATCGCCTCCGTTTTCATTTACCTCTTCTCCTATCATCTGGGAGTGCTGCCCAGCTCAGGCCTGGACAGCTGGACGGGCTACATCCTCCCGGTGGTCACCCTGGGGGGCTACTCCATCAGCTACATCGCCCGTCAGATGCGCTCCAGCCTGCTGGAGGTCATGGGCCAGGATTACATCCGCACCGCCAGGGCCAAGGGGCTGCCGGAATACAAGGTCATCCTAAAGCACGCCCTCCGAAATGCCCTGATCCCCGTCATCACGGTTCTCGGCCCAACGGTGGCCAATCTGCTGACCGGAAGCTTTGTGGTGGAGAAGATCTTCGCCATCTCCGGCCTGGGGATCCGATTTGTGAACAGCGTGTCCATGCGGGACTATACCACCATCATGGGGGTGACCATCTTTTATGCCACCTTCCTTCTTTCGATGGTCTTTCTTGTGGATCTCTTCTACTGTCTGATCGACCCCAGAATCAAATACGACGAACGGCGGTGAGCGGCAATGATGGAGAACAAATGGGAACTGTTAGAGTCTTCCAACGAAGACCGGGAAAAGATCTGGGCAAAAAACCGTACCTTTGCCGGAGATGTCTGGTTTCGGTTTCGACATAAGCCCACCGCCCTCGCAGGCTTTGGGATTCTTGTCCTGCTGGTGCTGTTTGCCCTGGCGGGTCCCTTCTTCAGTCCGTACAGCTATAAGGATCAAAATCTGGATGTGGTCAACATCCCTCCCCTGATGAAGGTCTTTGACGCCCCGGACGGCACCGGCTATCTGTACATCACCCAGTCCCTCAAGGTCCTCCGGGTCAACGAGGACGGCACCCTGGGCACCCAGCTCAAAAAACTCCGGGAGGAGAGCGGCTCCTCCATGTCCATCTTCGACTGCAACGGCAGGGAGGTGGGCCTGTATTACGGCGCCAAGCCCTATGTAATGGCCGATCCGGAAAGCCGGATGATCTTCTCCTCCCGCATGGTATGGAACCGCTCCTATGCCTTCGGCACGGACAGTCTGGGCCGTGACATTCTCACCCGGCTCATGTACGGCACCCGTGTCTCCCTTCTGGTGGCCCTGATCGCCGTGCTGGTCAATATGGTCATCGGCATTCTTTTCGGCGGGATCTCCGGCTATGCCGGGGGGACGGTGGATGGTGTGATGATGCGGATCGTGGACATTATCAGTACCATCCCCCTCACCCTGTATGTCATACTCATTATGGTGCTGCTGGGCTCCGGTCTCCAAAGCATCATCGCGGCGTTGGGCACCGTCTACTGGGTGGATATGGCCCGTGTGGTCCGGGGGCAGGTGCTGAGCCTTAAGTCCCAGGAGTTTGTCCTGGCGGCCAGGACCATCGGCTCCTCCGCCGGGACGATCCTCAAAACCCACCTGATCCCCAACGCCATGGCCTCCATTCTGGTCACCGTAACCATGCTGATCCCCTCCGCCATCTTCATGGAGGCCTTCCTTGGCTTTTTGGGCATCGGTCTTCAGCCTCCGCTGGCCAGTCTGGGCACCATGTGCAATGATGCCACAGAAAATCTGAGATCCTGCCCCCATCAGCTGCTGATTCCCGCCCTGGTGATCTGTCTCATCATGTTCGCCTTCAACTTTGTGGGGGACGGCCTGCGGGACGCTCTGGATCCCAAGCTGAAAAAGTAGGAGGCCGGCAAAATGGAACCGATTTTAAAAATTGACAATTTAAAAACCTCTTTTCTGACCAGCAGCGGGGAGGTTCAGGCGGTCCGGGGTGTGAGCTTCACCGTAAACCGGGGCGATATCCTGGGAATTGTGGGAGAATCCGGCAGCGGAAAGAGCGTCACCTCCATGTCCATCCTCCGTCTGCTTCCCGACACCGCCCGAATCAAAGAGGGCTCCATCGAGTTTCATGGAAAGAATCTGGTAACGACCTCCAAGAAGGAGATGCGGGAGATTCGAGGGGAAAAGATCTCCATGATCTTTCAGGACCCCATGTCCTCCCTCAACCCTCTGGTCCCTGTGGGCAAACAGGTGGCAGAGGTCATCCTCCAGCACCACCCGGACACGGGCAGGGAGGCGGTGAGGCAGGAGGTCCTGGAGCTGTTCCGAAGGGTTCGAATCCCGGAGCCGGAAAAGCGATTTCACAGCTTTCCCCATGCGTTTTCCGGTGGGATGCGTCAGCGGGTGATGATCGCCATGGCCCTGGCCAACAAGCCCGATCTGCTCATCGCCGACGAGCCTACAACGGCGCTGGACGTGACCATTCAGAATCAGATCCTCCGGCAGCTGCGGGAATTGCAGGAGCAGTCCGGCACCAGCATCCTGTTTATCACCCACGACCTGGGTGTGGTGGCAGAGCTGTGCAGCCATGTCCTTGTCATGTACGGCGGTCTGGTGATGGAGCAGGCCTCCATCGACGAGATCTTCGAGCATCCCGGCCACCCCTACACCATGGGTCTGCTGGCCTCCATGCCGGATCTGGAGCAGGATAAGCGTGTCCGCCTCCGGCCCATCCCCGGCTCCCCTCCCGATATGACCAATCCTCCCAAGGGATGTCCCTTCGCCCCCCGCTGTCCCTACGCCCGCAAAATCTGCGCTCAGGAATGCCCTGACCTGGCGGCGCTGGGAGAGGGGCATCTGAGCAGATGCTTCCTTCAATATGAGGACGCACCGGCCGATGCACACAATCCGTTTCGAAATGGGGAGTAAGCTATGAGCAGTGAGAATATACTGGAGGTCAGAAACCTTACCAAACATTTTAAGGCGGGCCGGGATCAGATTGTCCACGCCGTGGACGGGGTCAGCTTCTCTCTGAAGCGGGGGACCACCCTGGGTCTGGTGGGGGAATCGGGCTGCGGGAAATCCACCTGCGCCCGTACCATTATCCGAATGTATGACCCCACCGACGGGTCCATCCTGCTGGACGGGACGGATATCACCGCGATGAAGCAGAAGCAGCTCAAGCCCTATCGGAAGAAGATGCAGATGATCTTCCAGGACCCCTACGCCTCCCTCAACGCCAGAATGACTGTTCGGGATATCATTGCGGAGCCGCTTCTGGCCCACGGCGTCGTCAAAAACAGAGCGGAGGCCAACGAGATCGTCTACCCCATTCTGGACCGGGTGGGCCTCACCAAGGAGCACGCCAACCGCTACGCCCATGAGTTTTCCGGCGGTCAGCGCCAGCGGGTGGGCATCGCCAGAGCTCTGGTGCTTCATCCGGAGCTGGTAATCTGCGACGAGCCCATCTCCGCCCTGGATGTGTCCATTCAGGCCCAGGTCATCAACCTGCTGAAGGATTTTCAGGAGGAGAAAAACCTGTCCTATCTCTTCATCGCCCATGATCTCTCCATGGTGCGTTATGTCTCTGACCATGTGGGCGTCATGTATCTGGGCCATCTGGTGGAGATGTCCGAGGCCGATGAGATCTACAAAAACCCCCTCCATCCATACACCAGAGGGCTTTTGGGCAGCATTCCCGCCGCCGATCCCAAGCTGGCGAGGCGCAAGGAAAAGAGCGGCATTGAGGGAGATATCCCCAGCCCCATCCATCCTCCCTCCGGCTGCCGCTTTCACACCCGCTGCCCCTACGCCAAGCCGGAATGCGCCCAGCGGGAGCCTGAGCGGAAGGAGGTGGGCGGGGGACATATGGTCGCCTGTCATCTCTATTAAATGCGGATTTCCCACATCCCATCCGATGTCTGAAACAGATGAAACCCTTTTGCCCCGGTCAACACAAATTAAAAAAGGAGTGCCTGGTCATGAAAAAGAAAACAATCAGCCTGCTTCTTGCCCTGAGCCTGGCCGCCTTCAGCGGCTGCGGACAGGACCAAGGGGGAACCTCCATCGACGACCTGAAGCCGTCCAACGGCCCTCAGGAGAGCCGACAGCCCGCTCCCGACGGCGATGCCGCACAGGAAATGACCTTTGTCCTGTGCAATGAGCCGGACACCATCGACCCCGGCATCACCAGCAACTCTTTCGCGGTTCCCTTCCTGATTAACTGCTTTGAGGGTCTTGTGACCTATAACAATGCCGGTGAAATCGTCCCCGGCAACGCCGAGCGCTGGACAGCCAACGAGGATCTCACCGTCTATACCTTCCACCTGAGAGAAGGGCTGGCCTGGAGTGACGGCACCCCCCTGACCGCCAGCGACTATGTCTACTCCATCCTCCGTGTGCTGGATCCCAAAACCGGCGGCCAGTATGTCAACATGGTTTCCGACTATCTGCTCAACGGCGCCGCATACAATCGCGGGGAGGTATCAGCCGAAGAGGTGGGTGTCAAGGCCCTGGATGACAGAACCCTGGAATTCACTCTGGCCAATCCCTGCCCCTACTTCGTGGATGTGGTGGGTATGTGGGTCTACTTCCCGGTCCAGAAGGCCGTGGTCGAGGCCAACGGAGATGCCTGGACCACCGCCGCCGACACCTATGTGGGCAACGGACCCTTCAAAGTAGCTGAGATCAGGCCCAGCGAGCGCTATGTCCTTGTGAAGAACGAGCATTACTGGGACGCCGAGAATGTCACTCTGGAAAAGCTGACCTTCCGTTACATTCTGGATGTCTCCACCGCTCTGACCGCCTATGAAAACGGGGAGGTGGACGGAGTGCGCAACATTCCCTCCAGTGACTTTGCCCGTCTGAAGGCGGAAAACGCCGGCATCCAAACCTATCCCAGCTATGGAACGGTCTACTATCTCTTTAACTGCGGCAAAGCGCCCTACAACGATCCTCTGGTCAGAAAGGCCCTGAATCTGGCCATTGACCGGGAATCCCTGATCAGCAATGTGGCTCAGATCGACGGGGTCCCCGCCTTCAGCTTCTACGCCCCCGGCTATGTCCAAAACGGCAAGGACATCACTGAAGGCCGCTCTGACTTCGGGCTCTCCGGCAAGGCCGACCCGGCCGCCGCCAAGGACGCTCTGGCCAGGGCCGGTTATCCCAACGGCGAGGGCTTCCCCACGGTCCAGCTCTCCTTCTACTCGGACGACAATGTGAAGAAGCTGGCCGAAGCCATCAAGGAGATGCTGGAGACCAATCTGGGAATTCAGGTTGAGGTCAGCTCCGCTGATTGGGCCGTCTTCTATGACAGTGTACAGAGCGGCAATTATGAAGTGGCCGCCATGGGCTGGAGCGCCGACTATGTAAACCCCATGAGCTTCCTGCCCCTGCTGTACACGGGGGATACCACCAACATTTCCTTTTACTCCAACCCCGCATACGATGCCCTGGTGGATCAGGCCAGACAGGAGAGGGACCCCGTAAAGTTTGCGGAGCTGGTTGGGCAGGCCGATGAGCTGGTCTCTTCCGAATATCCTGTGCTTCCTCTGTACTACAAATCCAACAACTTCCTGCTGAAAGACTATGTGCAGGGGGTCTATATGACCTCTTCCTCCTCCATCTATTTTAAGAACGCCGAAGTTCTGCCCCACTAAGCCCATGATCATATGCACCATTGCCACTCAGGACTTTGGGGAGATGGTCTTTGAGCTTTTTCCCCGGTACGCCCCCATCACGGTGAAGAACTTTGTGGATACCGTCCGCAGCGGGTTTTACAACGGTTTGGCCTGGTGCCGAATCGTAAGGGATTATGTAATCCAGGCAGGCTCTCCCACAAACGACATTATGACAGACAGTGACTGGCACATCAAAGGAGAGTTCGCCGTCAACGGAATCGAAAATCCCCTGCCCCATATCCGGGGGACCCTCTCCATGGCGAGAGATGACGGCTATGATACGGCCGGAACCCAGTTTTTCGTGGTCCATCAGGATGCCCACAAGCTGGATGGCCGTTACGCCGCCTTCGGCCGGATGATCTCCGGCTTTGAGGTGCTGGATGCCATTGCCTCCCTGCCCACCTCCGGCCCTGAAACCTGGAACCTCCCCCTGACAATGCCTATCATAACCGCCATCACCATCACAGAGAAATAGCAGAGAGGGCGTGCCGCCATGCGGCACGCCCTCTCTGCTCAAATTGTCGAACCCCCTCCCAAAGAAAGCGGATTTTCCGTGAGAGAGCGGGAACGCTCCAGACAGGCCTTGCCCCCTCTTTCCGCCCCCCTGATTCCCAGGCTTTATTTGGATGCTCGATTGCTTCGATACCGATGCCACGCGCCAAAGAGCAGAATGCCAAAGAACAGGGCGGCAATGAGCAGGAAGGCGGAGGGATTCTCCTGAACAGCCTCCTTTACCACCTCGAATACCGTATGCTCCCTTTCCTTTTTCGGAGGCTCCTCTCGGAGCTCCTCCCCGGCATCCGGCTCTGTTCTCCTGTCCGGCTCTATTTTTGGCTCTTCCTGTTCCGTGTGTGGAATGGCGGGCGGTTCTTGTTCTTCCGGTCTGTTTTCAGTCCCTTCTTCCCAGTGGATTTTCCCCGGCTGTGCGGTCTCCGGAATTTGGGGCCGATCAGCGGGCCTGGCGTATTCATAGCTGCTGTCTATGACAAGAGAATGAATGTCTCCCACTAGTTCATTCACAAATCGGGACCGCTCCCCCACGGTAATGCGATTTCCGCTCCAATGTCCATTGCTGACCGCGCCATAGCCCATAAGACCGCCCGCATAGCTGCCCGAAGCCGTGATGCTGCCGCTGCTTTTGACATCGAAAGCCACATTGTCATAATGGCTGTGATCCACATAGCCCGCAATGCCCCCCACATAATTCCCCCCGGACACATCGCCGCTGCTCCTCACATGGCTCAGATCCAAATTTCCGTACATGGTATTGGCACCCACCACGCCGCCTGCATAGTCTCCGCTGGCCCTGATTTCTCCCTCGTTGACACTGTGGGTAACGGTCACCTTCTCCCGTCCGTCTCCCCCCATTCCTCCCAGGGCATAATAGGAATCCAGCATTCCGGCAATGCCTCCCACATAATCCACACCACTGATTTTTCCCCGGTTGAGACAATGTTCAATGGTCAGGTTGAGACACGCCTTGGGGGAACGCTGCGGGGAGCCTAAAATCCCACCGGCAGCGCCCCGGGTGGAGAGGATATCTCCTTCATTTTTACAGCCTCTGATCTGTACCTCGGTGCCATAGTTGCTTTTTTCCTCCATGGCATAGGAGGCCAGGATGCCGGCGGCCACATCCGTCCCTGTGATTTTCCCGCTGTTCCAGCTATTTTGAATCGCTGCGGCACGGGTATTTTGACTCCCGCCTGCCAGTCCGGAAGCCCCCCCTCCGGGATTGCTTACCGCCCCCGTATTGCCGCACTCTGAAATCGTTCCGCTCATGATTCCAC
>JAHHSE010000061.1 GCA_020025395.1 Oscillospiraceae bacterium | reverse complement strand
GCCTACGCCAATGAAAAAGGGGTCTTCCTCATGGGGGATATGCCCATCTATGTCTCTCCGGACAGTACAGAGGTCTTCTTCCACCCAGAGCTTTTCCAGCTGGGGGAGGATCTGAGTCTCGCCTCGGTGGCCGGGGTCCCCCCGGATGCCTTCTCTCAAACCGGTCAGCTCTGGGGCAACCCCCTCTATGACTGGGCGGGCCACAGCCCCCGGCTCTTTTCCTGGTGGAAGGAGCGGATGACCTGGGCCGCCACCCTTTATGACGGGGTCCGCATCGACCACTTCCGGGGCTTTCACACCTACTGGTCAGTCCCCGCCTCTGCCCAAGACGCCCGTGAGGGTCATTGGGAGCAGGGACCCGGTCAGGCTCTGGTGGACTTTCTGCAAAAGGAGGTCCCCCAGCTGGACCTTCTGGCGGAGGACCTGGGGGATTTGGATGAGGAGGCCCTTTCCTTTCTCCGAAACAGCGGTCTTCCCGGCATGAAGATTCTGGTCTACGCCTTTGATCCCGTCGGAGAGAGCGCCTACCTCCCCCACAACGGCATTCCCCGCTCGGTCATCTATACCGGCACCCACGACACCCCCACCTTTGTCCAATGGCTCTTTGAGGAGGCCGATCCGGCAGAGCGGGACTTCGCCTTTTCCTATCTCCGCCTCCGAGAGGAGGAGGGCTTTGGCTGGGGGGCTGTCGCCGGGGCCTGGGCCTCTCCCTGCCGCCTGGCCATCACCCCTTTCCAAGACATTCTGGGCCTTGGGGCGGACGCCCGGATCAACCATCCCGGCACCGTCGGCCCTCAGAACTGGTCCTGGCGGGTCCGGGCACAGGCCATCAATTCTGATGTGGCCGCCAAGCTCCGTTCCATAACCCGTACCTATCGGCGGTGCTGACTCCGCCTCAAATCACACCCCAGCCCTCACATAAGCGCAACTTCCCCGGTTCCATCTGAAAGGACAGGTCACATATGAATGTATTTGATATGATCGGACCGGTGATGATCGGTCCCTCCAGCTCCCACACCGCAGGTGCCGCCCGGCTGGGGCTTGCCGCCCACAAGATCCTGGGCCAGCGCCCGGTGGAGGCCCAGATCCTCCTTTCCGGCTCCTTTGCCCAGACCTATAAGGGTCATGGCACCGATAAGGCCCTTATCGCCGGAATTCTGGGACTCCGGTCCGGAGACGAGCGGCTTCGAGACGCTCTGGCTCTGGCCGATCAGTCCGGCCTTCGGTACTCCTTTTCCACCGCGGACCTCCCCGGTGCCCATCCCAACACCGCCCGAATCCAGCTCACCGGGGCCGAGGGAGGGCGCTGCACCCTGCAAGGCTCCTCCATTGGGGGCGGAAACATCCTCATCACCCAATTGGACGGGATGGAGGTCTCCTTCACCGGGCAGTACAACACCCTGCTGATCCTCCACTATGACAAGCCGGGCACCATTGCCGCCGTCACCAACTATATGGCGGAATCCACCCTGAACATCGGAAACTTCCGGCTGACCCGTCCGGAAAAGGGAGGGATCGCCGTCATGACCATTGAGGTGGACGACCAGATCCCGGAGGATCTTCTGACCGGTCTCCGCACCCTTCCCAATGTGACGCGGGCCATTCTCATTCGTTCCATTTAAGGAGGATCTTCCATGCTGAAATACGATTCTGTCTCCTCACTCTGCTGCGCTGCCGAGTCCGCCGGCCTCTCCCTCTCCCAGCTGGTCCTCCAGGATCAGGTCCGGCAGATGGGAGAGACCCGTGAAATCCTCTATTCCCGCATGAGGGACCGGCTCACCGTCATGGCCCAGGCCGTCCGGGCCGGAAGTGACCCAAATCTCCGCTCCACCTCCGGACTCACCGGGGGGGATGCCGCCCGGATGAAGGCCTATGCCGCTTCCGGCGGCATGACCGGCCCCCTGCTCTGCGGGGCCATGGCCCGCGCCCTGGCGGTCTCGGAGTATAACGCCGCCATGGGAAAGATCGTTGCCGCCTCCACTGCCGGGTCCGGCGGCATCCTCCCCGCCACCCTTCTCACCCTGACCGAAGAGGGAGGGCTGTCCGAAGATTCCGCCGTGATGGCCCTTTTTACCGCCGGGGCCATTGGGATGGTCATTGCCGAAAAAGCCACGGTGGCCGGCGCTCAGGGAGGCTGTCAGGCCGAGTGCGGCTCGGCCGCCGCCATGGCCGCCGCCGCCATGGTGGAAATGCGGGGAGGCACCCCCACCCAGTCCGCCCACGCCTGCGCCATGGCCATCAAAAATCAGCTGGGCCTGGTCTGTGACCCGGTGGCCGGTCTGGTGGAGATCCCCTGCATCAAGCGAAATGTGGCCGGGGTGGTCATCGCCTTCTCCGCCGCCGAAATGGCCCTGGCCGGGATCGAAAGCAAGATCCCCGCGGATGAGGTCATTGATGCCATGCGCCGGGTGGGGGATTCCCTCCCCTGCTCCCTAAAGGAAACCGCCCAGGGCGGCCTGGCCGCCACCCCCACCGGACTGACCCTTCTGGCGCAGGTCTTTCAATGAAAGTCCCGGTATTTTTTTAGCGGTCGGAACGGTCAAAGCCTTCTTCGGCAGCCTGCGGCACCGCCCTTCTGGGTGGTGCCGATTTTCATAGAGAGCATTTCCCTTTTCTCCCTCCCTTTCGTTGTAGTTCCCAGTTGTAAAAGAGACTGAATTGTTATACAATAAAGGGAAGAAAATGAATTTTGAATGGTCCCTGTGAGGTGTTTCTATGAGTTTGAGAATTGGAATTGATATCGGCTCCACCACGGTTAAGGTTGTGGTGCTGGACGAACATCAAACCCTTCTCTTCCGTTCCTATGAACGGCATTATTCCAAGGCCAGAGAGCGGGCATCGGAGACCCTTTCCTCCCTCAGGGAGATGCTTTCCGGTCAGGAGGTCCGTCTGATGGTCACCGGTTCTGCCGGGCTGGGCGTCGCCAAAACCGCCGGACTGGAATTCGTCCAGGAGGTCTACGCCACCGCCGCCGCGGTGAATCAATTTATTCCGGATACCGATGCCGTCATTGAGCTGGGGGGCGAGGATGCCAAAATCATCTTTTTTGGAGGCGCGCTGGAAGAGCGGATGAACGGCTCCTGTGCCGGAGGTACCGGGGCTTTTATTGACCAGATGGCAACCCTTATGAATGTCTCCATTGATGAGCTGGACGCCCTCTCCCTCCGGCATGAAAAGATCTATCCCATCGCCTCCCGCTGCGGTGTCTTCGCCAAAAGTGACATCCAGCCCATCCTCAATCAGGGCGGGCGGAAGGAAGACATTGCCGCCTCCATCTTCCAGGCCGTTGTGGATCAGACTGTGGCCGGTCTTACCCAGGGCCGGGAGCTGAAGGGGAAAATTGTCTTCCTGGGCGGTCCCCTTCACTTCCTCCGCGGCCTTCGGGAGCGGTTTACCGATACCCTGAAGCTGGACGAAGCCCATGCCATTTTCCCGGAGGACGGGGACTGCTTCGCCGCCATTGGAGCCGCCCTCTGCGCCACCGATTATCCCGCCAGACCCTTTGAGACCCTCCTCAGTGATTTGGAAAATTCAGTGGATGAAACCAATCTGGTGGATACCCTCCCCCCTCTTTTTCAGAGTCAGGATGCGTACAACCAGTTTTTGGCCCGGCACAACGCCTCCCAGCCTCCCCAGGCGGACATCTCCACCTATATAGGCCCCGCCTGGCTGGGCATTGACGCCGGCTCCACCACCACAAAAATGACTCTGATCACAGCCGATGGCGGCCTGCTTTACACCTACTATCACTCCAATCAGGGCAACCCGGTGGCCATTGTTCTGGAGCAGCTCAGGACCATTTACGCCCTCTGCGGGGATCGGATTCAGATCAAGGGAGCCGCTGTCACCGGATATGGGGAGGACCTGATTAAAAATGCCTTTTCCTGTGATCTGGGACTGGTGGAAACCATGGCCCACTATGCCGCCGCCGCCCACTTTAACCCCGATGTGGACTTTATCATCGATATCGGCGGTCAGGATATGAAATGCTTCAAAATCCGCAATGGGGCGGTGGATTCCATTATGCTGAATGAGGCCTGCTCCTCCGGCTGCGGGTCTTTTATTGAGACCTTTTCCCGTGCCCTGGGCTACGAGATCGAGGCCTTTTCCAAGCTGGGGCTCCTGGCCCCTCACCCGGTCAACCTGGGCTCCCGCTGTACCGTCTTTATGAATTCCTCTGTAAAGCAGGCCCAGAAGGATGGGGCCAGTGTGGAGGATATCTCCGCCGGACTCTCTATCTCCATTGTAAAGAACGCCGTTTACAAGGTCATTCGGGCCGCCAACGCGGACGATTTGGGCAAACATATCGTGGTTCAGGGCGGCACCTTCCTCAACGATGCCGTGCTCCGTTCCTTTGAGATGGAGCTGGGACGGAATGTCACCCGCCCCACCATCTCCGGCCTGATGGGGGCCTTTGGCGCCGCTCTCGCCGCCAGGGATCTGGGGCTGGAAACCTCCGCCCTCCTCCCGGCTCAGGCCCTGGACAGCTTCTCCCACACGGTGAGGCCCGCCACCTGCAACCTGTGCGCCAATCACTGCTCCCTCACCGTCAACCAGTTTGACGGAGGGCGGCGTTTCCTCTCCGGCAATCGGTGTTCCCGTCCCCTGGGCAGGGAAAAGGTTCCGTCCGACGATCTCTACCGCTACAAATATCAAGCCCTCCGGGCCATGCACGGCATGGGGACGGGAGACGGCTCCCGGGGAACCATCGGCCTTCCCTTCGGCCTGAATTTCTATGATACCCTCCCCTTTTGGTTCGCGTTTTTCACCCATCTCAACTTTGAGGTGGTCCTCTCCCCGGAATCCAACCGGAAGCTCTACATCAAAGGACAGCACACCATCCCCTCGGATACGGTCTGTTATCCCGCCAAGCTTCTCCACGGTCATGTGGAAGCCCTGGCGGATATGGGGGTAGACACCATTTTTTATCCCTGTATGCCCTACAATTTCAATGAGGGAGCCGGGGACAACAATTACAACTGTCCCGTGGTTGCCTATTACCCTGAACTTCTGGCTGCCAATGTCCCCGCCTTAAAACAGGTCCAATACCTGACCCCCTATTTCGGCCTGCACCGACCCCATGACTTTTCCAAACGGGCCCAGGCCTATTTCCATGAAACCTTCGGCATTCCCAAAAAGGAGGTCCGGAGGGCGGTCCTTGCCGCTTACAACGCCTATCGAAAGCATCAGCAGAATGTGGCGGAGACCGGGGCGGAGTACATTGACCGGGCCAGAAAAGAAGGAAAAAAGATCATTGTGGTGGCCGGCCGCCCCTACCATATTGACCCGGAGATCAATCACGGAATCAACGATCTGATCACCTCCTTCGGCTTCACCCTCATCACGGAGGATGCCGTCTCCTTCCAGGAGGCCTATGAGCCCCGAAGGGTCCTCAACCAGTGGACCTATCACAGCCGGATGTATAACGCCGCCCGCTATGTCTGTGAACAGAAGGATATGGAGCTTATTCAGCTGGTGAGCTTCGGCTGCGGCATCGATGCCATCACCGGTGATGAGATGCGCTCCATCCTGGAGAGCCACGGGAAGCTCTACACCCAGCTGAAAATCGACGATATCAGCAATCTGGGGGCGGTGACCATCCGAATCCGTTCTCTGATGGCTGCCATGGATGCCCGGAAACAGAATTAAGCTGAGGGCGGCAGCCTCTGCCCCCTCACCCTTCCGAAAGGATTTTTTATATGGCTGAACTTGTATATGACTCCAATGGGCGGCTCCTTTTTACCAAGGCGATGAAGGAGGAATACACCCTCCTGGTCCCCCAGATGCTTCCCATCCACTTCGCCATGGTGGTTCGGATCCTCCGTTCGGCGGGCTACCGTACCGAGATGCTGAACACCTTCCACCGGGGCATTGTGGATGAAGGACTCAAATATGTCCACAATGACACCTGCTATCCCGCCCTCCTGGTGATCGGTCAGCTCATTGACGCCGTCAAGCACGGGGGATATGATCCCCACAAGGTGGCCCTGGTCATCACCCAGACAGGAGGCGGCTGCCGAGCCTCCAACTACATCCATCTGCTCCGCAAGGCCCTGGAAAAGGCGGATATGGCCTTCATCCCCGTGATTTCCGTCAATCTGTCCGGTCTGGAAAAAAATCCCGGCTTCCAGCTCACCCTCCCCATCATTGTCAAGGCAATCTTCTGCATGATGTACGGTGACCTGATTATGAATGTCTCCAACCAGGTACGGCCTTATGAAACAGAGTCCGGAGCCACAGACAGGATGGTGGATGCCTGCACCGATCATCTGATCCAGGAGATGGATCAGGGAAAGGGGCTTTCCTGGAAGAGTATGCTCACCAACTTTGATTACATCATCCGGCAGTTTTCCACCATCCCGGTGACCGGAGAGGAAAAACCCCGTGTGGGCGTAGTGGGTGAAATCTATGTGAAGTTTTCTCCTCTGGGAAACAACAGCCTGGAGGACTTTCTCCTCGCAGAGGGGGTGGAGCCGGTGGTGCCCGGCCTCATTGATTTTATCATCTTTAAGTTTCACAACCGGGATGTGGATGTGGACTTGTACGGGGGCAGGCGGATCAAGAAAAAGGCAGTCCGCCTGGCCATGTCCTTCATGAAAAAATGTCAGAAAGCCATGATCGAGGCCCTGAACAAATCCGGTCGTTTCCGTGCCCCCAACACCTTCGATGATCTCCACAGACTCATTCAGGGCTATCTGGGTGACGGGAACAAGATGGGGGAGGGCTGGCTCCTCACCGCCGAGATGCTGGAGCTTATCCACTCAGGCACCCCGAATATCGTCTGTACCCAGCCCTTCGGCTGCCTTCCCAACCACATTGTGGGCAAGGGCATGATCCGAAAGCTGAAGGACGACTATCCCTTCTCCAATATTGTGGCCATCGACTATGATCCGGGCGCCACCCGAATCAACCAGGAAAATCGCATCAAGCTGATGCTGGCCAATGCGAAGGGACTTGCCAAACAGGCCGCCCAACCGGATGCAGACCCCCTTTCCCCCTCCGAGCCTCAGCTTGTTTGACCACAAAAGCCATACTGCGTCAATCATCCCGTTTTGATCGGGAAAAGCACAGGGCTCGGATGGGCCGGGATCTCAGGGTATTCTCTGCTGAAGTTATTTCCCATTGACATATCATGTCGGCGAACATAAAAAGGACCAAGGGCGGCAGACTGTTCATTCAAAAAGGAAGGATAAAACGATGGGTCAGGAATACTTATTTGAAATCCGGGGGCCATTGCCCTCGCAGCTTCGCTCTCAGGCGGACGAATTTGCGGATCTGATCTCGGAGGTCCAGAGCAGAAAGCAGTTGCCGCGGCTCTGGAAACTGGCAGACAGAGTGCAGGCGATCCCTAAACCGGATTCAAAGACGCTTGAAAAGCGCCGAAGGAATCGGACCGTACTGGGAGTGGTCAACTTGCTTTTGGCCCTGTTTGGTTTGGGCCCGGCCCTGATTGCGCCGGAGACGCTGCTGTCCGTTTTGCTGATCGGAGCATTTTGTCTCGTGATAGGAATTGCTGCTTTGTGGAAGCGTCATCGGGTCTTGCTGGCGGTTTTGCTGATCCCGGCAGGTATCTTTTACGGTGGTGCCGGTCTTGGCGGAGGGGGCGAATTGCTTTTTGTGTTCGGCGCGGGGCTGCTGCTTGCAGCCGCTGCCGCCCTGCTTCCCAGAGGCAGACGGCGGAAGCAGAGGGCAGAGAAAGTGGGAACTATTCTGTTTGATGCCCGATCATCCATGGGGGATGGGGATCGCATCTATCTTCGTTTTACGGAGCAGGGTATGCAGGTGTTTACAGCGGAAGGACCGTCAAAAGAACAAGATGAGAGCCTGCCCTACGATTCCTTTCTTGGCATCCTTGAAACAGAAGATCTGCTGCTGATTGCAAGGGAAACCCAGGGTTTTCTGCTTGCCAAAAGCGAATTGAAAACCGGGACATTTTCAAATTTGAAAGCGGAGCTTTCTGCAAAGACCCTCTGGATCACAAAGGAAAAAGGCGTTTGATGGGTCAAAGCCGGAACGAACCCTGACAGGCGGTTTTGACGCCGTTTAGAATCGGATCGAAGACGGAATCAAAGGAGCGTCCGGTCAGCATGAATGTGATCCTCTTCCGGCACGGAAATGGCCCCATCCGTCTGTCTGCCATTGCCGCAGACGGAGGTCAGGCACTGTTCCGCAGCCCCCGGGCGCAAAGGCTTTTGAAGGCGGTTTCTGGGGCTTTGGTAAATCAAACAGAAAGAGAGAACCATTATGGATTTCGTCATTGACCAGCTCAACAAATCCTTTGCTCAAAAGGAAGTCCTGCGGAATGTCAGCTTCCGCTTTGAGGAAGGAAAGATCTACGGTCTGCTGGGCCGCAACGGCGCCGGCAAGACCACCCTTATGAACTGCCTCAACGGCGATCTGTCAGTGGACAGCGGCAGTTTTTATTTTGAAGAGCGCAGCACAAAGCGGGATGTACGCCCAGAGGATCTGGGCTATGTGCTTTCCACCCCCACCGTTCCGGAATTTCTCACCGGGCGGGAGTTTCTGAAATTCTTCCTCGAGGTCAACGAAGCTTCTGTCCGAACTCCCAAAACCCAGGATGAATACTTTGAGCTGGTTCATCTGGAACCCTCCGACCGGGACAAGTTGATGAA
>JAHHSE010000060.1 GCA_020025395.1 Oscillospiraceae bacterium | reverse complement strand
GAAAGAATGTTGATTATAATATCATACCATATTATAGTAAGAATTTGTGAACAAATGAAAAATTTAACCAAAAAAGACACAGACCTGTTTTACGGTCTGTGTCCTGCTTGGGTCAGTCCTTCTGGAAGAAGGTCTGGTAATAGCCCATAATGAAGATGAGCAGCATGACAACAGGGAGGACAAAGGTGACATAAATCCGGGACCAGTGGGGGAATTTCAGACCCTTACCCTGGTCGGCCTCCTGTAAAAAGCGCTTCCAGCCCCAGCCCTTTTTGCTGACGCAGAACAGGAGATAGACCAGGCTGCCCAGGGGGAGAAGGTTGTTGGAAACAATGAAGTCCTCCCAGGTCTGGATGTCCATTCCAAGAGGGGTGAAGGAGCTCCAGAGGTTAAAGCCCAGGACACAGGGGAGGGAGAGGAGAAAAATCACCACAAAGTTGACGGCAATGGCTTTTTTTCGGCTCCAGCCCCAGAGATCAATGGCGAAGGCCAGGATATTCTCAAAGACGGCAATGATGGTGGAGAGGGCGGCAAAGGAGAGGAAGAGAAAGAAGAGCGCCCCCCAAAGCCGGCCTCCGGCCATCTGATTGAAGATGTTGGGCAGGGTGACAAAGACCAGACTGGGACCCTCTCCCGGATTCACGCCAAAGGCAAAGCAGGCGGGGAAGATGATGAGTCCCGCCATAAAGGCCACAAAGGTGTCCAGCAGACCGATGTGGAGGGCCTCCCCGGTGAGGGAGCGCTCCTTTCCGATGTAGCTTCCAAAGATGGACATGGCCCCGATGCCCAGGCTCAGGGTGAAGAAGGCCTGTCCCATGGCGGCATAGACGGCCTTTCCAAGAATAAAGTTCCCCCCGGCGTCATACATCAGGTTGTGGAAGTTGGGGACCAGGTAGAATCGCAGTCCCTCTCCCGCCCCCTCCAAGGTCAGGCTGCGGACGCAGAGGAGGAGCATCAGGAGGAGGAGGCAGGTCATCATGACCTTGGTAATCCGCTCCACTCCTTTTTGAAGGCCCAGGGAGCAGACGGAAAATCCAATGATGACCACCACCGCCATCCAGAAGGTCAGGGGGACGGGGGCACCCAGCATCTGGGAAAAGACCCCGTTCACCTGGTCCGGGGTGAGGCCTTGGAACTCTCCCTTGAGCATTCGGACCACATAGGAGAGCATCCAGCCCCCCACGGTGGTGTAAAACATCATCAGCAGGTAGTTCCCCGCCATGGCCCCATAGCGGTACAGATGCCATTTGGTGCCCTTTGGCTCCAGGACATGGAAACTCAGGGCGGCGGACTTTTGACTGGCCCGGCCCACAGAGAACTCCATCACCATGATGGGAAGGCCCAGGATTGCCAAAAACAGAAGATAAATGAGGACAAAGGCGGCTCCGCCATACTGCCCGGCAATATAGGGAAAGCGCCAGACATTGCCCAGTCCGATGGCGCATCCCGCCGAGATCAAAATGAAGCCCAGACGGGACGAGAAGCGTTCGCGTTCTTTCACAGGTATTCCTCCCGGCATATGACAAACACACAGCGTTTCAGAGTTTGGGGGTCAATCCACCTGGATGGGAAGGTCCGCACCAGGAGGATTTGGGGATTGTATCAGGGCATTCAGGCCGTCGGCCTGGGGGAAGGATGCAGGATCAGCCTTTTTTGGCCTCGGCCTTGGCCAGAAACTTCTCGTTGTCTATGATAAAACGCTCATGGGTGCCTCCGCCGATGGGACCGGTGCGGTCAAAGGCCCTGACCCGGAAGACCAGACGCTTCCGGTCGATCTCCAAAAGCTCGGCCTCGGCCCAGACCTCCATCCCCACGGGGGTGGCGGCGTCATGGGTGACCTCCAGCCGGGTGCCTACGGTGCTCTGGCCCTCCTCCAAATGGGGGAGGACCGAGCTGGCGGCGGCGTTTTCCATCAGGGCAATCATCATGGGGGTGGCGAAGACCGGCGCCAGTCCGCTTCCGACGGAGCTGGCGGTGTTTGCCTCTGTGACCACGGTCTCTGCCCGGCCCTTGATACCGACTTCCAACATGACAGTTTCCTCCTTAACTATTCATCAGGCGGACCCACTCATCGTTATAGAGGGTCCGAATCTCGGCGGGGAGACAGGAAAAGGTCTCACACTGTTCCGCCATAAAGGTGGGGTCCGGATAGGCGAAGGGATTATTGACCACGGATTCATCCAGCTTTTTCCGAACGGAGAGCAGAGGGGTGGAGTAACGGATTCGCTCACAGTTGGCCTGTCCGGCCTCCGCGGAGCACATAAAGTTAATGAAGGCGTGGGCATTTTCCTTGTTTTCTGAGCCTTTGGGGATGCACATGGCATCCACATAGCGGTTGGTTCCCTCCCTGGGGAGGGCGAACTTCAGGTCCGGGTTGTTGTCTGCCATGGTGAGATAGTCCCCGTAGTAGTAGACCCCGATGGCGGCGTTTTCCCCCTCCAGCTTTTCGAAGATGTCATCCATCACATAGCCCTGGAGCAGAGGCTTCTGCGCCACCAGCTCGTCCACCGCGGCGGAGATCTGGGCGGGGTCGGTGGTGTTGTAGGAATAGCCCAGCTTCTTGAGGGCGATGCCGATGGTATCCCTGGAATTGTCGAACATGAGGATATCGTTTTTGTAGCTTTCGTTCCAAAGCACATTCCAGGTCTCCATATCCTCCCCTTCCTTCACCATCTTGGGATTGTAGATAATCCCAAGAATACCGAACATATAGGGGACGGAATAAAGGTTTTCGGGATCATACTCCGGGTTTTTCAGAACGGGATCAATGTCGGAGAAATTGGGGATGCTGCCAAAGTCCAAAGGCTCCAGCATATCCTCCTCAATCATCTGGGCGATCATGTAGTCTGAGGGGATGATGACATCATATCCGGTGGCGCCTCCGGCCAGCTTTCCATACAGGGCCTCGTTGGAATCGTAGGTCTGATAGTTGACCTTGATCCCGGTCTGGGCGGTGAAATCGTCAAAGATGGAGGTGTCGATGTACTCCCCCCAGTTATAGACATTGACCACCCCGTTCTCCCCTTCCCCGGAGCCGCAGGCGGCAAGGGAGAGAAGACTGGCGGCGGAGAGGCTCCATGCAATCAGCTTTTTTTTCAAGATGTGTACTTGCTCCTTTCAGGTAAAGCATAGGATGTTACTGGGCGCTGAGATTCTCCTGCTGTCGTTTGGCCCGCTTTTCCTGGCGGGTTTGGCGGAGATTCACCAGAACCATCAGGGCAACCACGGCCAGGAACATCAGGGTGGACAGAGCGTTGATCTCCGGGCTGACCCGCTTTTTCGCCATGGAGTAAATGACCATGGAGAGGGTTTGGGTCCCGGAGCCGGCGGTGAAATAGCTGATGACAAAGTCATCGATGGACAGGGTAAAGGCGATGATGAGACCGTTGATAACCCCGGGCATGATCTCCGGGAGAATAACCTTGTAAAAAGCGTGGAGACCGTGGTCCCCCAGGTCCTGGGCCGCTTCGTAGATGTTGGGGTCCAGCTGGCGCAGCTTGGGCATAACCGAGAGGATTACATTGGGCACATCGAAGGTGATGTGTGCGATGAGCAGGGTGACAAAGCCCATCTTCCACTTAAGCCCGAAGAGGCCGTTGAGGCCGGAGAGAGCCAGCATGAAGAGGAGCATCATGGAGACCCCGGTGATGATGTCCGCATTGGTCAGGGGGATGTTGTTGATGGTGAGACAGACAGTACGGCTTCTTCGCCTCATGTTGCGGAAGCCGATGGCGGCGGCGGTGCCTAAAAGGGTGGATATGACCGCTGCCAAGGCGGAGACTGCCAGGGTGACCCACAGGGCATCCAGTATCATGTCATTCTGGAAGAGCTGGAGATACCATTTCAGGGAGAAGCCGGCCCAGACCGCCTTGGAGACCGATCCGTTGAAGGAGAAGGCCATGAGGACTAGGATGGGCGCATAGAGAAACAGGAGGCAGAGGAGAAGAAAAAGCCGGCTTGGCATTCCGTTTTTTTTCACAGGCTCACCCCCTGTTCCCCATCCCCAAAGTGGTTCATGACCGCCATGCAGATTATGACGATGACCATCATGACCAGGGAGATGGCGCTGCCCAGATGGGGATTGTAGGCCGTTCCGATAATCTGCATATCAATGAGGTTGCCCAAAAGCAGGGTCTTGCTGCCCCCCAGCAGCCGGGAGATGGCGAAGGTGGACACGGAGGGGATGAAGACCATGGTGATCCCGGACAGGACACCGGGAAGGGAGAGGGGGAAGATCACCCGGCGGAAGACGGTGAGGTTGTTGGCCCCTAAGTCCTGGGCCGCCTCAATTACCTTGTGGTCGATCTTGGTGATGACCGAGAAGATGGGCAGGACCATATAGGGCAGGAAGTTATAGACCATACCCAGAACGATAGCCCCATGGGTGTCGATCATCTGGAAGGGACCCAGGCCGAAGAGGCCGAAAAAGGAGTTGATAAGGCCGTTTCGCTCCAAAAGGAATTTCCAGGAGTAGGTCCGGAGCAGAAAGTTCATCCACATAGGCAGCATAATGAGCATGGTGGCCATCCGATGGATCCAGCCGGTCTCACGGGCCAGGAAATAAGCCATGGGATAGCCGATCAGCACACAGATCAGGGTGGCCACGGCGGCCAGCAGAAAGGAGCGCCCAAAGGCGGAGGCGTACTGGGACATATCCTGAAAATTGGAGAGGGTGAATTCCCGGTCTCCGGAGGTAAAGGCGTAGAGGGTGATAATCAGGATGGGAGCCACAACAAAAAGGGCCATCCAGCCCACATAGGGATAAGCGATGGCTTTACTCTTCATCTTCGGCCTCCGCATCCTCGTTCAGCTCATCATACTCAGAGGAATAGGAACTGTAATCACCGAATTTTCCGGAATATTTGCTCTTCTTCATTACATGAAAGCCGTCAGGATCGATTTTGACCCCGATTCTGGCCCCCTCCGGGGAGAAGTCGGTGGTTTGAATCAGCCACTTAAAGCCCTGGAAATCCACAATGATGTCATAGTGCATTCCCTTGAAGGTCACCTCGGTCACTGTGCCGGTGAGCTGGCCCTGCTCCACGGGGACAATGTCAATATCCTCCGGGCGGATGACCACATCCACCGATTCATTGGGAGCAAAGCCCGCATCCAGACAGGGAAACTTCTTCCCGTACAGCTTCACCACCTTGTCCTCCGCCATGATTCCGTCGATGATGTTGGACTCCCCGATGAAGTCGGCCACAAAGGCGTTTTTCGGTTCATTGTATATATCCTGAGGGGTTCCGATTTGCTGGATGTTCCCCTTGTCCATCACCACCACGGTGTCGGACATGGTGAGGGCCTCCTCCTGGTCGTGGGTGACATAGATAAAGGTGATTCCCACCTCGCGCTGAATGTTTTTCAATTCGACCTGCATATCCTTTCGGAGCTTCAGGTCCAAGGCCCCCAGAGGCTCGTCCAGCAGAAGGACCTGGGGACGGTTGACAATGGCTCTGGCGATGGCCACCCGCTGCTGCTGGCCTCCGGAGAGGGAGTCCACGCTCCGTTTCCCATAGCCGGGGAGGTTCACCAGCTCCAGGGCCTCCTCCACCCGCTTGGCGATTTCGTCCTCCGGCCGCTTTTGAATGCGCAGACCGAAGGCCACATTCTCATAGATGTTCATGTGGGTAAACAGGGCGTATTTCTGAAAAACCGTATTGATCTTTCGCTGATAGGGGGGGACCTGGTTTATCCGCTTACCCTCAAAAAAAACGTCCCCCGAGGTTGGCGTCTGGAACCCACCGATGATCCGAAGGGTAGTTGTTTTACCACAGCCGCTTGGTCCGAGGAGCGTAAGAAATTCCTTGTCGTTAATGTAGAGATTCAGATGGTCGAGAATGATCTCATCATCGTATTTCATGACACAATCCGACAAGCGGATAAGTTCTTTGGACATTATCCTCCTCCGTTCTTCGCGGAATACCGCATGAATCTATGTTACACTATATAAAATACAGAGGAAAATGTCAATGGCATTTACAAATCTTCTTGGGCGGAAGAGAGAAAAGAGCAGCCGGGAAAATATTCCTCCACAAACGGGATATGGGGTACGGTCCAGCTCCTGCCGTTCAAGGGGGTTAAAGGGCCTGCGTCGGTGGTAAAGCGGAAGGAGAGCTTGTAGGACCAGAGGGCTTGAATCTTCCGCCCGTACTGCCGATTGTCCCGCTGGAGGCCGTATTTCCCGTCCCCCAGAAGCGGGTGGCCCGCATGGGCGAATTGGGCCCGGATCTGATGGGTTCGCCCGGTGATAAGCTGACATTCCACCAGGGAGAGTCCGTTTTGGGTCTGGAGAGTGCGATAGAGGGTCACGGCGCTTTTTCCGCCGGGAATCGGGCGGGGGTAGACCGAAACCTGCTTTTTTCCCTCGTCCTTGAGCAGATAGCCCTCCAGCCTTCCCTCCGAAGGATGTATCTGCCCGTGAATCACGCAGAGATAGGATTTTTCCAGCTCCCTGTCCTTGATTTTCTGATTCATCACCCGCAGGGTCTCGGCGTTCTTGGCGGCAATGACGATCCCCCCGGTGTTCCGGTCGATCCGATTGCAGAGAGCGGGGGCGAAGGAGTTCTCCCGCCGGGGGTCCCATTCCTTCTTTTGATAAAGGTAAGCCTGAATGTGGGTGATAAGGGTGGAGACCCGCTCCTGCTCGTCCGGGTGACAGAGCAGGCCGGGACGCTTGTTCACCAGAAGGAGGTTTTCATCCTCATAGACCAGGTCCAGCTGTGGCCGGAACACGGACAAGAAAGCGTTTTCCGGGGCGGGGGCCTCAAAAAACTCATCATTGATATAAAGCTGAAGCACATCCCCCGCCGAGAGACGGGAATCCCGCTTGGCGCCCTTCCCATTGACCTTCACCCGCTTCAGGCGGATGTATTTCTGGGCCAGCGGGGTCGGGAGGATGGGCAGGGTCTTGGAGAGCCAGCGGTCCAGCCGCTGACCCGCATCATTTTTTCCGATCACATATTCTTTTATGGTAAACACCCCCAAATTCCCCCCTGTGAAACAGAGGGTACAGACAGCATAACATAAAAAGTAAAAAAATCAAAGAAAGTATTTGACATACGTCTGTATTTTCATTATAATAATCGCTGTACCATTCTGTGAGGTGTACCATGCGACTAAACCTGAAAGAAATCATCCGTGTCCCCGGCGGGTCCATTCCCTTTGAATTTCAGCTGGACTTGTCCCAGCTGGATTTTTACGGACAGACCCCTGTCACCCAGCCCGTCCATGTGAGGGGCCGGGTTCGGAATGCCGCCGATGCCCTGCTTTTGGAAGGGGAAGCCGCAACCACCCTCTCCCTCTCCTGTGATCGGTGCCTCAAGCCCTTCACAAAAGAGCAGACCATCTCCCTTGACACCCTGCTTGCCGCTGAGCTGGAAAACGAGGAGAGCGATGACATTGTCCTCTTGGACGGGGAGACGCTGGATTTGGACGAATTGGTCCGGGAAGCCCTCGTCCTCAGTATGGATACCAAGCATCTCTGCTCAGAAAACTGCAAGGGACTTTGTTCCGGCTGCGGCGTGGATCTGAACCGCGAGGCCTGTCGGTGCAAGCCTGATGTAGACCCCCGTTTGGCGTCGCTCGCCAAGCTATTGGAGGACATGAACTGAGCGAGCGACTCAACAGCGTAACATAAGGAGGTGTCATAAATGGCAGTCCCTAAGAGTAAGGTCTCGAAGCAGCGCCGCAATAAGCGCCGTTCTTCTGTGTGGAAGCTGGAGACTCCCAACGCTACCACCTGCCCCAAGTGCGGTGCCGTTCGTCTGCCCCACCGTGTCTGTAAATCCTGCATGACTTACGGCAAGCTGGAGCTGAACAAGATTGAGGCCAAATAATCGAACACGCGAAAAGTAGAGGGGTTTTATCCCCTCTATCTTTTTATCTGAAAATGGGGTATAATCTGTTTGATAGTCACCCTCCGCCGATTCTTTGTTTTATAATTGAGGTGCCGCTATGAACCGGACCATCATTGAGCGTGTAGACCGCCGAAGTCCCGCCGAACGGGCGGGAATACGGGGGGGAGAGACGCTGGAAAAAGTCAACGGCCATCCCATTCTGGATGTGCTGGACTATAAATTTTATACCTATGACCCGGTGCTGACCCTGGAGCTGGGCCGAGACGGAGTGACCCGCACCGTCACCGTCCGCAAGGAGGAGGGGGAGGAGCTGGGCCTTAACTTCAAAACCTACCTCATTGACAAGGCCCGGTCCTGTGCCAACAACTGCCTCTTCTGCTTTGTGGACCAGCTCCCAAAGGGGATGCGGGAAAGTCTCTATTTTAAGGATGATGACACCCGTCTCTCCTTCCTTATGGGGAACTATATCACATTGACCAATCTCTCCCAGCGGGAGATTCAGCGGGTTTGCGACCTCCATATCAGTCCCATCAATATTTCGGTCCATGCCACCGATCCGGAGGTCCGGCGGCAGATGCTGAAGCACCGACGGGGAGGGGAGTGTCTCTCCATTATGGAGCGCTTCGCCCGGGCAAAGATCACCATGAACTGCCAGATCGTGGCCTGCCCCGGAATCAATGACGGCCCGGTGCTGGACCGATCCCTGCGGGAGCTGTCCGCCCTCTATCCCGCTGTGAACAGTGTGGCGGTGGTCCCGGTGGGGGTAACCCGTCATCGGGAGGGGCTGTGCCCC
>JAHHSE010000006.1 GCA_020025395.1 Oscillospiraceae bacterium | reverse complement strand
TGCGGTGAGGACAAAAGGCGTGCTTTCCAGCACAGCTTCGAAAAGATGGACCAGCCCCTCCCGCCAGGTTTCAAGGGTCATCTTGCCCTGAAGGGCCTGTGCGGCGTCCTCGACACAGATCCATTCCGCCAAATCGTAGATATCCCTGAAATGATAGTAGAAGGTCATTCGGCTGATCCCGCAATCTGCGGTAAGCTCATGAATGGTAATTTTGTCCAGCGGTTTTTGCAGCATAATCTTTTTCAGAGAGGTCTCCAAGGCCTGCTTTGTCATATTTGTCATAGAAAATACTCCTGAACACAGTATGTTTTTCAATATATCAAAAAAATGTTACCAATCCATGACAGGCAGGTAAAACAATCGGTTTTCTTGACTTTTTCTCTGAATATGATATAATAAGCGAAATTAAAGATAAAAGCTCTTTAAGTGTCTGTTGTCCGAAAGGGGAACAGAAACAGGGAAACGGGTGAGAATCCCGTGCGATCCGGTCACTGTAATCAGGGAGGCCCGCCACAAACTGCCATTGTGTATCGCACACGAGAAGGCGTGTCGGGGTGTTGATCTGTCAGCCAGGAAACCTGCTTGAGGAGGAGATTGATGCTTCCGGTCAAAGCCGCTCAATATCAGCAGATTCCCTGGGGTCTTTCTGCGTTGATACACAGGGAATGAACAGATGAGAGAGAACGGACCGTTACAGGTCCATTTTTTATGCTCTTTCTTTCGGATGACAGGTAAGCTTGAGGGAATCCCACATATCCCGGATATGTGTCTCCAAATATCACCAAAGAAAAGGAGCAAAAAGAATGAGAAGAAAACAGCGTTTTTTGAGTCTGCTGCTGGGCGCGGCTATGGCTCTGTCTCTTGCCGGCTGCGGGGAACCTGCCGCCAACCGTCCAGAGGCAGATCCTTCTCCCAGTCCCTCCGATGCGGTGGTTCATACCTCGGATGAGGAGCTTGTCCTGGCCGGGGCCAGGACCCTGGCTCCGGGCCTGGAGGATGTCTATTTCTCCCACAAGCTCCTGGGGGCGTGGGAGCCTCTGATCTCCGTCGATGAGAAGGGAAATCCCGCCGGGGTTCTGGCAGAGAGCTGGGAGCGCAATGAGGATGCCACGGTCTGGACCTTCCATCTCCGGCAGGGCGTCAAATTTCAGAACGGAGAGGACTTCAACGCTGATGTGGTGGTGGAGAACTTTAACCGCTATCAGCTGATGGAGAGCGGTTATTCCCAGTATACCACCTTTAAGGTCAATGATCTGTATCCCGGACTCATCGGCTGCGAGAAGGTGGATGACCACACGGTCAATGTGAGCTTTACGGAGCCTGTTCCCCGTCTGCTCTTCAACATGAAGGACTACGCAAGCTGCATCTTCTATCCCGGTTCCTGGGACCAGGAGACCGGATACTTTACAGAGCAGCCCGTTGGTACCGGTCCCTATATCATCAAAGAGGTCAAGGAGGATGCGTACGCCGCCGTCACAGCCTTTGAGGACTATTGGGGCGAGCCTGCCAAAACCAGGAATATCCGGGTGCGGATTATTACCGATCCCCAGGCCCGCTATGCCGCTTTGGACAGTGAGGAGATCATGGGTGTGCTGGATCTGGGCGCCATGCCCGCCACCCTGGGGACGGAGCTTTTGAAGGATGACCGCTTTGGGATGGCGGTTCACACCTCTAATATCACCCATATGATGCTCCTGAAGGGGGAGGACACAAAGTTCTCCGATATGCGCCTGCGTCAGGCGGTCAGCATGGCCATAGACCGCCAGCAGATCGTGGATCAGCTCTGGGGCGGCTATGCAAAGCCCACACAGAACCTGATTAATCGGATGTGCCCTGACTGGGTGGAGCTGCCTGTGGCATACGACATGGAGAAGGCCAAGGAGCTGGCCAAGGAGGTTCTTGGAGAGGAGCGCATCTCTTTGGATATGTACACCCGCTCCCTGTATCTGGACCGGGGTCCCTACAAGGAGATGATGGAGTACATCCAGTCCCAGCTCTCTCAGATCGGGATTGACGCCACCGTGAATGTCATTGACTCCTCCGCCTACTCTGAGATGTCCAAGGCCGGGGAGCTGGGAGCCAACTTTATGACCCACGGTATGGCCAATCTGAATGCCTATATCTTTCTCAATATGTATATGAGCGGAGATGGGTCCTATAACAAATCTCAGCACCTGAACTACCACAATCCCCATGTGGAGGAGCTGCTGACAGAGATGAAGACCACTTTGGACGATGACCGTTTCCATGCGCTGGCTGTGGAGCTTCAGGAAATCGCCAATACCGAGCTTCCCATTATCCCGCTCTTTTATGATACCAGCAACCTGATTTACAATAAGAATCAGATCACTGGCTATGAGGACTTTACCGATCATCTGGATCTGAGCCATCTGACCTGGCTGGGTGTTCAGTAACAGAAGGACCGCATCAAGGCTGTGGCTTTGATGCGGTCTTCGCTAAGGGAGGGATTACCGTGAAACAAACCTTGGGCTATATGCTCAAAAAGCTGCTTTGGACCATTCCCATTCTGCTTGGAATCACCTTTTTGGCCTTTGGCCTGGGTCTGATTTCCAGGGGGGACCCCGCCGCCACCAGGGCCAGTGCGGATCCGAACTACATCCCCACCGAGGAGGAGATTCAGGCCCTTCGGGAGGAGATGGGACTGAACGACCCCGTGTTTGTTCAGTATGTACGGTGGATCCGAAATGCGGTACACGGGGATTTGGGTACCTCCTATATTGATGATAAGCCGGTACTGTCGGAAATGCTGCGGCTGCTGCCCAATACCATGCTGCTGAGTGTAATGGCCCTTCTGGTTATCCTCCTGGCAGGCTTTTTGGGCGGGATGCTGCTGACCATTTTTCGGGACAGTGCGGTGGATTTTGTGGGACGGATCCTTTTGGTCATCCTAATGTCCATTCCGGGATTCTGTCTGGCTTATTTTATGATCTGGCTGTTCGCCCAAAAGCTCCGAATCCTGCCCACCAGCGGGGTGGAGTCCATGGCCAGCTTTCTCATGCCCTGTCTGGCCATCTCCATCGGCTCAGCTTGTGTGGTCATTCGCCTGCTCCGTTCCTCCATCCTGGGAGAGCTTCCCAAAAATTATATTCTGACCGCACAGGCCAAGGGATTGGGACGAAGGCAGATTCTGTTCCGTCACGCCCTGCGAAATTCCCTTGTTCCCTCCATCACCTATTCAGCCAATACCTTTGGGGGACTGGTGGGAGGCTCCATGATTACCGAAAGCGTCTTTTCCGTGCCGGGCATTGGCAGCTACGCCCTCTCCGCCATTCACAACCGGGACTATGTCGCCATACAGGGGTATGTGCTGTTTACCGGCTTTGCCTTTGTTCTGATCTGTCTGCTGGCGGATCTTCTCTGTGTGTGGATGAACCCGCAGATTCAATTGGGAGGTGACTCATGAAAGGGAAAAAAGCCCTCTTTTATATCTCCCTTGCCATTCTGCTCCTTTTTCTTGTCGTGGCCATCTTTGCAGACTTCCTGGCCCCCTGCGATCCAAGTGCGATCAATATGGGACACGGTCTGGAGGGACCCTCCCGAGCGCATTGGCTGGGGACCGACCATCTGGGCCGTGACCTGCTCAGCCGACTGATTTACGGAAGCCGCTCCTCCGTCTTTCTGGCCTTTTTCGCCACCGGATGCACCCTCTTTCTGGGAATGACCATCGGTTTGATCTCCGGGTACATGGGAGGCTGGCCGGACCAGCTGATTCAGGGAGTGGTCCATATTTTCCAGGGAATCCCCAGCACGGCTTTCGTAGTGGCCGTTTTGGGCCTGATGGGACCCGGTCTGAGAAGTCTGCTGATTGCCATCGTGGTCAGCTCCTGGGCGGACTTCTCCCGCATTGTAAGAAATCAGGTGCTGGAAATCCGCCAATTCCACTACATAGAAGGGGCCAGGGCCATGGGCGGCGGAAGCTTCTATATCATACGCCGCCATGTGCTGCCCACCATCCTGCTCCCCCTGCTGGTTCTGATTGCCACCCGAATCGGCTCTACCGTCCTGACGGTGGCGGCCATGAGCTTTTTGGGCCTGGGCCTGCGGGCACCCGCAGCCGACTGGGGCATTATGATTAACGACGCAAAGCTGTACTATGTCAAGGATTTTTGGGTCCTTCTGGCACCAACTGTCTGCCTGACCCTTTTCTGCCTGAGCATCAACCTGATCGCAGACTTTCTCCGGGACCGTCTGGATCATGCGGATGAAGCATCCCGTATGCTGTAAGGAGGGAGTGGAATGGAACTGGATATCAAGGACCTCTGCGTTCGCTTTCCCACCCCTTCGGGGGACATTCCGGCGGTCAACCATGTGACCCTCTCCTTTTCCGAGCGGGAGGTCACAGGGATTATCGGGGAGACGGGGAGCGGAAAATCCGTACTGGGTCTGTCCATCTTAGGGCTGCTCCCCTCAAACGCCCAAGTCCAAGGACAGATCCTCTGGGGAGAGAGGGAGCTTACCGCCCTGTCAGAGAAGGAGCTTTGCAAGATCCGTGGGCGTGAGATCGCTCTGGTGGCGCAAAATCCGGCTACCTCCCTCAATCCCAGTATCCGGGTGGGCCGTCAAATTGAGGAGGTGTTCCGCCTTGCCGGGGAGAGTCGGACAGAGAGTCGGCAGCACACCCTGGAGCTGCTTCTTCAGATGGCGTTTTCGGAACCGGAGCGGGTCGCTAAATCCTATCCCTTTGAGCTTTCAGGCGGGATGCGTCAGCGAATACTGACCGCCATTGCCGTTGCGGCCCATCCCCGGTGGCTCCTTGCGGACGAACCCACCAAAGGGCTGGATGCGGTGGTCCGCAACCAGGTATATGATACCTTTTGCATGGTTCGGAAACAGCATCAAATCGGATTTATTGTCATCACCCACGATCTCCTGCTGGCTCGAAAATTCTGTGATCGAATCGTGGTGATGTACTGCGGAAGAGTTCTGGAGGTCAATTCCGCCCAAAAACTGTTTACCCATCCCAAACATCCCTATACCCAAGGGTTAATCGCCTCCCTCCCGCATTTGGGAATGAAACCCATGGAGGGATTTTCCCCCGCCTTTACCGAACAGCCCTCCGGCTGCGTGTTCCATCCCCGGTGTCCCTACGCTGAGGAGATCTGTCGGACCAGGGAACCAAAATCAACCTCTCTGGGAGAAGGGAGCGTGTGTTGCCATCGCCACACTTGAAGTGAGAAATCTCTCCAAAACCTTTTCTTCCAGCCATTTGGGCGGAAAGGCCCACCAGGCGGTGGATGACCTTTCCCTTGTGATTGGAGCGGGACAGACCTATGGCCTGATGGGAGAGTCAGGCTGCGGGAAATCCACCCTGGGCCGAATCATCACCCGGCTGATCCCAGCCTCTTCAGGAGAGGTCCTCTATGACGGGGTGAATCTCCTCTCCCTGTCCAACCGACAGGTCAAACCCTATCGGAAGAAGATCCAGATGCTCTTTCAGCATCCGGATACCTCCCTGAATCCGCACATGACCATTCTGGACAGCCTTCGGGAACCCTTCCTCCTCCATGCTCTTCAGGGGAAAGAGAACATGGATGATGTGATCCGCACCCATATCCAACCCTATGGGATTCAGCCGGAATTGCTGGAGCGCCGGGCCTCGCAGGTCAGCGGCGGGCAGATTCAGCGCATTGTCCTGGCCCGTGTCATGCTGCTTCAGCCGGAATTCATCGTTCTGGATGAGCCAACCTCCATGTTGGATGTCTCTGTACAGGCCCAGGTGATGGAGCTTCTCCGTCAGACACAGCTGCGGACCGGGGTCTCCTATCTCCTCATTTCCCATGATCTGGATCTCCTGCGCCACGCCAGCGATCACATAGGGATCATGCGGGCGGGAAAGCTTCTGGAACAGGGGGAGACAGAACGGGTCTTCTGTCAGCCTGAGCACCCTTATACCAGGGAGCTGATTCGGCAGTTTGCCGCAATGCGGGACAGGTCAGGAATCCCCGGTTTCCAATGAGAGGCTGTGTAGAGACAGCGGGCGGAAAATCCCCTCGATACAAAATATCGAAAAACCCGGCGGCGCTCCATGCGCCGCCGGGTTTCCTGCATATATGAAACTGTCAATCAAAAACAGCGAAGCGTGCCCTGAGGCCATGGATCCCTATGCGAAATCCTTCCCCAAGGCCTTGCAGCGCTTGGAAAAGGGTCTAAAAGATTTCTGATCTCTGACACCTTTCCGAAACCGGATACCCGAACGATTTCATCCCCCAAAAGGATGGAACCGGGAGATTCGAAGGCACCCCAGCGTGGTTTTGAACGGAATAACGCCACAATTGGAGGCTTACATTTGTTTTCAGGCGGTCTTTTTACGAGTTATTCTTGACACAATCTTCCATACGATGATAGAATGAAAAATGTAAACTATTTTGAAGGAGTTCATATTTATGGGATTGTTCTCAAAAAGGAAACCTTTAAAAATCACAGAAATCAATAAGCTTATTTTTTGCCCATACAGAAACAAAGAACAGATATTGGCTGTTTTGGAGCAGGCTTTTGATATGGAAAGCGGCGGCAGCGGAGATCAGATCACACTGACCAACGGCGATATGTTCATCGCCTTTACAGCAGCCTCCATGGATGACGAAAATCAGTCCTTTGCCAGGGATCAGATTGAGGGCGCATGGAATTATTTCAGGCAGGTAGAAACCGAACATACGGAAATCAGGCGAAATCTCCTTCACCACCTTCGTATGTGCCGCGGAGTTGTTTCGATACACGCAGGCTATGAAGGACCCTATAACCCCGAAAAGGAAGAGGACATCCTGTCCCAGATATACCATGGAGCCTGTGCCCTTGACGGAATTTTGACAAAGGGCATGGATGTACTATGTGATTGTAAGGGAAATCCCATTTTTGATAAGCATGGCAACAGCAACCTCAGCTTTTATATGCCCCCCAGATATCCTCTGCCTGATGAATGGAAAGAAACCGCACCGCCTGATGAGCTTTCACGCCGTGAACGCTCCATGGATGCTTTGGAAGAAAAGCACATTTATGCCCCCTTCTTTCTGCCGCTTTTGGGCGCCAATGAAAATACAGAGGGCCGCTCTTTGGAGGAAATCTTTAAAAGAGCTGCTGCGCTTTTGGCAGTCTCCACATATTCTGAAGGCCGATTGGGCGAAAAGCTGACCCACGAGGAGGCCACGGCCTTCATTAAACCCATAATAGAATTCTTTCACGCTGAGGACAGCTTCTCACCCAATGAGCAGGAATACCTAAACAATCCACACAACACCCAAGAGGATCAGATACAGTTTGTATGGCAGTATGAGGCCCTTTGGGTTATGGAGTGGGCTTTGGGATTCCATGATGAACTGTTCTGGCCTGACCATATATGCGATGCTTCCAGGACGGTAAAAGTTATAAAAAATTCACTTCTGTCAGATGCCAAAATGAGAGACAGAAAAGAAATCCTGGATATGGCGGATTTATACTACTTGCTCCACTGGGCGTGTGTGGATGCCAGAGTAGCAGGCATTCCCGCACCCTTGGGAATGGAGGAAGGCGTGGTTATGGAACGCCGCAAGGCTCTCTTCTGGTTATCGGGCTGTGATGATTTATGCCCCTGGGATGATGTGGATTTATCCACCTAAAGGAAGCGTAAAACCTGAGAGGGTATAAAAGCATCGGCACTAAATGATATACTCCCCTTGAAGCAGACCGTGGTAATAACCAAATCTGCTTCAAGGGGAGTTGCTCTATATCCAGGTCGCCGGCAGAGCCGAAACGCAAGATTCTGCTCTGTACAATACCTGTTCGGAGAAGGCTCATATCCGGCCCCCTCCGCCTCCCATGACATAGCGTTCCTCAGTCCTATGGACACCCATCCCTGCGGGAGGAGGGTTTCCCCTGATACATCCGCTCATCCGCCAGCCGAAAGGCCTCCTCTATATCCCCATCCACCACCGGAGCACAGCCGATGGCTACGCTCAGAGGGAAATGCTGACCCTGATTGCGTCTCTCCCTCTCCTCCTCAAAGCGCTGTTTCAGGGCGGGCCAATCCGCCTCCGTTGCATTATATAAAAACACACTGAACTCATCCCCACCGATCCGAAAAACCCGGCCTTGCCCCTGAAAGCAATCCTTCAAGAGAGAGGCACACCTCTGGATCAGTACGTCCCCCTCCTGATGCCCATAGGTGTCGTTCATCACCTTCAGGCAGTTCAGATCCGCCGTCACGCAGAGCAGACTCCGGCAGTGGCGTTTCCCCGAGGTAAAGTCCTTGATTTCCTCGTCAAATGCCGCCCGGTTTCCTACCCCGGTAAGAGAGTCCGTATAGGCCATCTCCTGAAAAAACTGGCTCTTAACACTCTCCGCCGCCGCTCGCGCCGAGACCTTCCGCACCTCATAGATCACCATAATCAGGGTGAGGAGAAAGCCAATGCTGATATAGCGGCCCATAGAATACCAGACTTTTTCGTTGTTGAAGAAGTGGATAGTAAAATCCAGAAATGCGCCCACAAACATCGGAATCAACTCCACCGTCACCCGGCGGATCATAGGACGCTTCCGCTCCGTCACCATCGGGATCACCATGGAGAGAAAAACAAGCACACAGCAGAGCTGGGTCACAAAAAGCATATGGCGAAAATCCGTGATCCCTGTGAAGTGGAGTATGGTCTGGATGCCCAGATTCATCCAGCAGACCCACTCCATAAATTGAATTGAGGTCCGGTAAAGATCCGGAAAACGCCCCTTATAGGCACGGATCAGAAAGATGGGCAAAAGTGCCAGAACCATGTGATTGAGCAGGTACAGAAGGTAGGGGCTTTTGCTTATATGCTGGACAAACAGACTCTCGGTCAGCCGATGCGCCGCAAAGGCTGCGGCGAACAGAGCCAGGTTGAGACACTTTGTCCGCATCTCCTCATGGACACCCCCAACCAACAGCAGGGCAATACAGAGAAACAAAATAGCGGAGATGACTATCATATCGGGCAGACTGCTGGTGTAGATCTTCCGCATGGTGGTGGCGTAGTCCCCAAACTGGACCTCCGGCAGAAATCGTTCCCGCGCGGTATCCAACATGGGGTCCAGCTCCACCCAAAGCGTCTTCCCCTGGCAGTCATATCCCAGAGGGATGGAAAAGGCCAAAAGACCCATGGAATCCACCGTTGGCAGGGAAATGTCCTCCTGCGTTCGATGGAAGACCAGCTGCTCCTCATAATAAACCCGGACCCCATAATGGTTCACCAGAAAGGTGGCGGAGGGATAGGGGTCTGCCTGCCCGTCATAGGCGATCTTCGTTGCGAAAACATATCGCTTCCCAGGCTCCATCCTCTGCCTCTCCGAAGGATTCACCGGGGACAGCGCACCGCCCTTTTCCCCAAAATACCACTGAGTCCCTGGCACATCCACCCTCCCATTGAACACCGGCAGGCTGTCCCCCGAGTTCTCTGAAACCAGAACCAGACCAATAAGAAAGCAAACGAGTAAAGAAAGCACCCAAACAAGAGAAATCGGTTTCTTCTGACTCATTCAGATATCTCCTCCCGTCCGGCATTTCGGTTGTTCTGCCTCCCGATCAGCTGATAGATTCCGTCCAGCTCCATAGGCTTATAGCAATAAAAGCCCTGGATCAGATCACAGCCCGCCTGTTTCACCAGATCCTTCTGGAACGCAGTCTCCACCCCCTCCATACAGACTTTTTTCCCAAACTGGTGGCAGGCGTAGACGATACTGGTAATAAAGCTGCTTTTTTCCATGGAATCGCTCATCTCCAGCAGAAGAGAGCGGTCCAGCTTGATGATATTCGAGGGATAGCGAAGCAGAACCCGCAGAGAGGAATACCCGCTTCCAAAGTCATCCAAAGCAATCCGCAGTCCCATCTGGGTGCAGTCCTGGACAAAAGTCTCCAATTTCTCCGGCTGACTGTCCATACAGCTCTCCGTCAGCTCCAGTACAATATGCTTCCCCTCAAGCTTGTATTTCTTCAAAGTCTGTCGGATAAAGTCCACCAAACCGTCGTCATCCAGCTGCTGGAGGCTCACATTCACCGTAAGGTAAAAGTCCGGCATCAGCGTAGTGAGACGGACACAGGCCCGTACCGCCTGCTCGAACACCCAGCGACCCACCATGTGAATCATATTCTCCCGCTCGATAATGGGGATAAACAGCCCCGGAGAGACATTCTCCCCGTCAAACCGCCACCGGAGCAGGGTCTCCCCTCCCACCGGAAGGCCGGTCTCCGCAGAGACCACCGGCTGGACCACAATTCGAAATTCCTCCATTCCATGGAGGATATTCTCCATCAGACGGCTCTCCATATTGGCCACCTGTTTGATCTTTTGAATATTTTCCTGTGAGTCATCCAAAAACATTTGATCCCCCGGCGTCTGGTGGGCTGCCTTCATCAGGGAGATGGCGCTCTCAACAAAGTCCTGGGGGGTCATTCCGTCCTGTGGATAGTGGAGAAGCACAAAAGAACAGGTGGTGGGCAGAGTCACGCCCATATGATGATAGTACTCGTCCACCATTTCCCGTATCTCGGAAATCAGCTCCTCCGCCTTTTTCTGGGAATGACTCTCCACCATGCCCAAAAAGCGCATCCCGCTTAAGCGGAAAAAAGTCGCCTCATGTGAGAGTGTATCGCTGAGCTTCCGTGTGATCTCACAGATCAGGTTGTCCCCATAGTCACGGCCATAGTTGTTGTTAATCTGGGTGATGTGGTGGAGGGAGAAACCGATGGCCTCATGGCACCCTTTGGTGTTCTGCAGTCTTTCCAGTTCCTTAATCAGAACGGACTCGGTTGGAAAGTTGGTGAGGGGGTCTACCACAAAATCCTCATCCTGCTGGGAAATCCGACCCGCAAAGAAGAGGGGGATGGTGCCGTCCTCACTCCACTTCACCTGTCCATAGCACCGAATCCAGATCTTGTTTTCATTGGCGTCATAAACCTGATACCGCAGATCATGGTACTTCTGCTTCTTTCGGAGCAGCGCATCGATATCCCTCCAGAAGCGATCCAAAATCTCAGGGTCTTCAATCCTGGAGGCCCAAACATGAATCAAATCAGAAATAATATTGCTGGTAAATCCAAACTTCACCCGCATATTCTCCGAAATATAATAGACACTCTGCTGCATATCCCCAAAGAAAAAATAGCTGGTCTTGTTCTCATCCCCCAGCACCGAGAGGAGAAAGGCCATATCGCAGTATGCGTTGGACAGAAACCGCCGGAGTACCAGCTGGCGGCTGTCCGCCTCCTCCTCCTCCGTGGGGATCAGACCGGGGTCCTCGGAGGCCGTGGCACCCGTCTTGTCCATTTCCATCATGGCGTAATACAGATTCTTCTCCCGGCTCATCTCCGCATACGCCTGGTCCAAAATCTGCTCCATATTGATGGGGGTCTCATCCGACCAGGCACTTCCAATAGATACCTGGCAGGTGCTCTGCAAGATCGCCAGCCGAAGGGCATCCATGTCCTTCTCCATGAGGTGCCGGTCGGTGTCGCGGTAGAGGGCCACAAACTCGTCCCCCCCCACCCGGTATATCCATTCCGTGTGCAGGGTCTTCCGCATCAGCCGACAGCACTCCTGAATCAGATGGTTGCCCGCGTCGTGGCCCTGGGTGTTGTTGGTCTCCTTCAGCCCGTTGATGTCACAGTAGACCGCCCCGAAGGATCTCCAGGTTTCACTGCCGGAGGTGTGTTCCAGCATAGCGTTATGGTTATACGCCCCGGTAAGCATATCGTGGTAGCTCATCTGGGTAAACCGCTGATAGAGATCCCGTCTCTTCAGCTGGGGAATCATATACTTTCCAAGCTCCCTCAGCACCTGTTCCAGAAGGGAGAGGGTCTGCTCATCCGGATTGTCCAGCCCAATAAAGCCCTTCAGCTTTCCCCCTTCCTGAATGGGACCCGCCATCAGAGAGCGAATTCCCTGGGGCTTTAACAGGGAGTAGACGGCGGGATAATCCCGGTGGATCTCCTCCAGATCCCGGATCAGAATGATATCCCCCCGGTTAAACCCCTGGATCCAATAACGAATGTCCGATATGGGAATATTTTGAAGCAGCTCCTTCTGAGGGGTCACTTTAGGGGCGTTCCACTCGTAGGTATTGGAGGTGGTTCCCTCCTCATCAATCTCAAAAAGATAGGCCCGATCCCCTCGGAAGTTTTGCCCCAGATACCGGAGCAGCCCCTCCAAGGATTTCTCCGGGTCCGGAGCGTTGAAGAAAATTTGCAGGCACTCATTCAACACGCTCTCCCGGCGGGTGAGGTAATGCTCCGCCTTGGTCAGCCCCGACTGATTCTGCTCCGCCCACACGCCTACCCGGTACCGCCGCCCGTCACACTCCAGGATCTTGTCCCGGATAATCAGCCGCTGATTTAACACCGGATTTTCATGGGCCCAGGTCTGAAATCCGCCGGACAAAAGGGCCTCATTGTTACAGAAGTCACAGGGGGCATCCATCCCCTGAAGAACCTGATAGCACTTCATCCCCTTGTATGCTTCCCTGTCCCGGTATCCCAGAAACGCTCTCAGGCTGCCATTCATGTAGACCAGCTCATCGCTCCCCATATCGGCGGCATAGACCATCTCTTCCGCATCCTCAAAGTATTTAAACAGAATGTCCATTTTATCCATATTCACATACTTCTCCCTGTATTCCTTCTTCACCAGAGGGGCAATTTCCGCAAAATGCCAAATACACAAAAAACGCATCACACCTACCTTTCCCGCAAGCATGATACGCCTTTCCTATCCCGCTTCCCGCCAGGGAGAATCCTTCCCTCCCGCGCCGGAAACAGTCTTCAGGCATAGCCTTCTTCATTATAACTGAGGCAAAATCCGTTTTCAAGGGAAGCTTTGGAAAATATCCTTCTTTTCCCTCTGAAAAGAGAGCCAAGGGGATTTTCCCGGAACTCCATCTTGTCACTCCGTTCAGAAGCTGATACAATCTATCTAAATCCCCCATCCAAAACGGGGAACAGGACAGGGAGGCTCCACTCCCGAAAGGCAGGAAAAACGGCATGAATCAAAGAAGCCCCTACATCAGCACCGTCTTGGATATCTTACTCATTACCCTTGGCACCCTCATTGTGGCCCTCTCCGTCTACTTCTTCATGATCCCCAGCCAAACCCTCATCGGAAGCATCTCCGGCCTGGCTATCCTCCTGGCCAACCTGATCCCCCTCTCCGTCTCCACCATCATGATGCTTTTGAATGTCCTCCTCCTGGTAGTGGGTTTCCTCTGGGTGGGACGGGAATTCGGGGCGAAGACCGTCTACACCTCCATCCTTCTCCCGATCCTCTTTGCTCTGCTGGAACAATTCTTCCCCCATCAGGTCTCCATCATGGGGGATCCCTTCACCGACCTCCTCTGTCATGTCTTCCTCTCCAGCATCGGCCTCTCCATCCTCTTTCACAGAAACGCCTCCTCCGGGGGGCTGGACATCATTGCCAAGCTGATGAACAAATTCCTGAAAATCGAGCTGGGCAGTGCCATGTCCCTCTCCGGCATGATTGTGGCCCTCTCCTCCGTTTTCTTTTACCCGCCCAAAATCGTCATATTAAGCATTCTTGGCACCTATCTCTGCGGCACTGTCCTGGATCGGATGATCCTGGGCTTCCACATTAAAAAAAGGGTCTGTATCCTCTCCCAGAAGGAGGAAGAAATCCGTACCTTCCTCCTTCGAGACCTGCACAGCGGCGCCACCCTCTATCAAACCGTGGGAGCCTATCACATGGAGCCCCAGCGGGAGCTGATTACCATTGTGGACAAAAACGAATACATGAAACTCATGAACTTCATTGAAAGAGTGGACCCCGATGCCTTCATCACCGTCTACGAGGTCCATAAGGTAATCTGCCGCCCTAAAGTATGACCTCTGATAGGACCCTTTTTTTCAGCTGATATTCCTATTCTATCATGTGATTCTTGTAAACACTATTTAGGAGAGTTGCCTTCTATTCTTGACAATATAGATAAAAAAGAGCGTTTTCTTCTCTTTTCTTTTGGATTTTACCACATTGACCAATTCTATTTTGTCCGATATACTAAAGCTACCTGGATCATATGACTGACGGAACAAGTGGGTTTACCACATGGAGTATGATCGCAAAAAAGGCCGACCGTCTGGGCATGGAAACTGCCCAGTCGGTCGGCCTTTTTTCATTTTTCAGGAGGTGAACCCCCAAATGTGTGACGGGCTGATCCATTCCATAGAATCGATGGGGCTGGTCGATGGTCCCGGCATCCGAACCGTCGTCTTTTTACAGGGATGCAGACTGCGCTGCCAATATTGCCACAATCCGGATACCTGGACCCTCTCCCATCCCCAGGCAAAGCCAATGAGACCTGAAGCACTGGTGCGGCAGCTTGTCCGCTTCAAACCCTACTATGGGCGCACAGGTGGAGTCACCTTTTCCGGTGGGGAACCCCTGCTCCAAACACACTTCCTTCTCCGAGTCCTCCCTCTCTGCCGTCAGGCCGGAATCCATATTTGCCTGGATACCGCCGGCTGCGGAATGGGAGACTATGAGAAGATCCTCTCCCTCGTTGATCTGGTCCTATTCGATGTGAAGCATTACACAAATGAGGGCTATCGTCAGGTGACCGGACAGGATCAAAGCGAATCCCTCCGTTTTCTGGAAACCGCTCAACACATGGGGACTCCTCTCTGGATCCGCCATGTGGTGGTTCCGGGCCTTACCGACAGCAATTCCCACCTTCAGGGCCTCCGGGCCTATCTCAAGACCCTGACCCATGTGGAACGGGTGGAGCTTCTTCCCTACCACACCCTGGGCGTCTCCAAATACGCCTCCCTCGGCCTCCCCTATCCCTTGGAGGGTGTCCCCTCCAAGAAAACGGAAGATCTGGCCCTCTGGCAGCAGCTCCTGCAGCAGGATCTGATCTCCGTAAACAAACCGCACCACATTCCGAGCCAACCAACTGATTAAGGAGGACACCACCATGAGCATGAATGTCAACAACACCGCCTGGCAGGGATTTCAAACCGGGGAATGGCGCCACCTGGTCAATGTGCGTAATTTTATTCAAAAAAACTACACCCCCTACGAGGGTGACGACTCCTTCCTGGCAAAAACCACTCCCCGCACCGATCAGGTGTGGAGGAAGGCCCATGCTCTTATCCTGGAGGAGCTTCGGAAGGGCATTCTGGATGTGGAAACCACCGTGGTCTCCGGCATAGATAATTTTAATCCCGGTTACATTGACCGGGAAAACGAGGTCATCGCAGGCCTTCAGACGGATGCCCCCCTGAAGCGGATCGTCAACCTCTTTGGAGGAATGCGAACGGCAGAATCCGCTCTGGCGCAGTATGGCTACCAGCTGGATCCGGAGGTGGAGCGCCACTTCCGTCTCTATCGCAAAACCCACAACGATGGTGTCTTCGACGCCTATCCCAAGCGCACCAGAGCCGCCCGCTCCGCCGGTCTCCTCACCGGCCTTCCTGATGCCTATGGCCGAGGCCGAATCGTGGGGGACTACCGCCGCCTGCCCCTCTATGGCACCGACTTCCTCATAGAGGAAAAGAAAAAGGATCTGGATGCTCTGGACGGCACCATGACCGATGAGCGCATCCGCCTGCGGGAGGAGGTCCAGATGCAGATCCGTGCCTTGAAGGAGCTGGTCTCCATGGCTGCAAAGTATGGCTGTGATGTGACCCGCCCGGCGGAAAACGCCAAAGAAGCCGTACAAAACCTGTATCTGGCCTATCTGGCAGGTGCCAAGGAAAACAACGGAGCCGCCACCTCTCTGGGCAGAACCGCCACCTTCCTGGATATCTACCTCCAGCGGGATTTAGAGCGCGGTCTCCTCACAGAGTCGGAGGCCCAGGAGCTGGTGGATCAGTTTATTATCAAGCTCCGTCTCATCCGTCATCTCCGCACCCCCGAATATAATGAACTGTTCGGCGGAGATCCCACCTGGATTACCGAGGCTCTGGGCGGTATGGGTGTGGATGGTCGGACCCTGGTCACCCGCACCACCTTCCGTTACCTCCACACCCTGACCAATCTGGGCACCGCCCCCGAACCCAATATGACCGTGCTGTGGAGCCAGAGACTGCCCCGGCCATTTAAAGACTACTGCGCCAAAATGAGCATCCACACCGATTCCATTCAGTATGAAAACGATGATCTGATGCGTCCCATGTATGGGGACGACTACTGCATCTCCTGCTGTGTATCCGCCATGGCGGTGGGCAAGCAGATGCAGTTCTTCGGTGCCCGTGCCAATCTGGCAAAGAGCCTCCTCTACGCCATCAACGGCGGCGTTGACGAGCGCAAGGATATTGCTGTGGTCACGGACATTCCCCCGGATCAAGACCAGATTCTCTCCTATTCCAAGGTGCTGGGCAACTACAAAAGGGTCCTCTCCTATGTGGCGGAGCTTTATGTGGACACCATCAACATCATTCATTATATGCACGACAAATACGCCTATGAAGCCAGTCAAATGGCCTTCCATGACACCCTTGTGGAGCGGCTGGCGGCCTTCGGCGCAGCCGGTTTGTCCATCGCCGCCGACTCCCTGTCCGCCATCAAGTACGCCAAGGTCCGCCCCATTCGGAATGAAAAGGGTATCGCCGTGGACTTCCAGGTGGAGGGAGACTTCCCCAAGTACGGAAACGATGACGATCGGGTGGATGACATCGCCACGGAGATCGTCTCCTACTTTTCCTCCGAGCTGAAAAAGCACCCCCTGTACCGTGGCGGCAGCCATACCCTCTCCGCCCTGACCATCACCAGCAATGTGATGTACGGCAAGAAAACCGGAGCCACTCCAGATGGGCGCAAGGGGGGCGAGCCCTTCGCCCCCGGTGCCAATCCCATGCATGGACGGGATGAGCACGGGGCCCTGGCCAGCCTGAACTCGGTGGCTAAAATCCCTTACCGCGCGGTTTGCCAGGATGGAGTATCCAACACTTTCTCCATTGTGCCCGGTGCATTGGGACGAGATACGCCAGAGCGTGTGAGCAATCTTGTCTCCATTTTGGACGGCTATTTTGTCCAGGGCGCCCATCATTTGAATGTAAATGTGATGGATCGTCAGATCCTTCTGGATGCCATGGAGCATCCGGAGCAGTATCCCACCCTCACCATCCGTGTTTCAGGCTATGCGGTGAACTTTAACCGCCTTTCCAGAGAACAGCAGCTGGAGGTCATCAAACGAACCTTCCACGAAAGTATGTGACCTCTTTTTGCGGTATTTCGTATTTGAGGCGCAGCTTGACAGAATCTATCGTGCGTGAGGAAAGAAGGTTATTTTAGTGAAGTGAACTGTTCAATTTCTTATCGCTATTTTTGATTAAAAAAGTTACCGGGAACTGTTAATAAAACAGTTCCCGGTAACTTTTTCTTCATTCTGTTCTTCTGAGCATCTATTTTGCAGCAGGCCCTTTAAAACTTGTTTGTGCAGATGATTGCAGTCCGGGGATTATAAGCCCGTCATGTCCACTATAGTATCCGCATCCAAAGGTATCACGGTGCAGAAAGGTCACAATTTGCGCCCGGGTACAGGTATTGTCGGGAGCGAAGGTGGTCGCCCTGGTTCCCGCAGTGATCCCCTTGTCCACCGCCCATGTTACCGCTTCGGCATAGTAGGCGTTAGCGGGAACATCGGTGAAGTTGGGCGCAACAGGGCGGCTTTCTCCAGCAGGTTCATTTTCTGCAAGGTAGAACAGGAAAAAAGTCTATCTTTCGCGTCAAATCCATATTGAAAATTGTCCCACCCGCTGTCTGGATTTCGAAGATAGACTGCTCCCATATCAAAACCTTGATTCCCAGTCAAAAATACATAGGCTTGAACAGTCTCCCATCCGTCGTTTAAACCATCCATTGAATGACATTGGGGGCATACCGCCCTTTTTCCCTGGACGCCTGTCCCCTCCCCGCAGTATTTTTTTGTGCGGAAGACCTCTTTTCTTTTACAGGGTAGTGGCATTCCGATAGAGGAAGGTCACAATCTGGGCTCTGGTACAGGTCTGCTTCGGAGAGAAGGTGGTCTCAGAGGTCCCGGTGGTAATCCCCTGCTCCACCGCCCAGAAAACCGCCGGCGCATAGTCCGCCGTCTCCGCCACATCCTGAAATCTCACCTTTCCCTCCGCCTTGGGGCTGCCTGCCAGCTTCCACATAAACTCCATGGCCATCTCTCTGGTGCAGGGGGCATCCGGGGAGAAGGTCCCGCCCTGCTCCAGTCCGTTTTCCGCTGCCCAGGAAACCGCCTTGCTGTAATACAATCCTTCCCCCACATCGGAGAAGGCCCCTGTGCTCTGCGGTTCGGGAGACCCGGCCGCCCGCCACAGAAAAGTGATAATCTCCCCCCGGCTGCAGGTCATGTCCGGGGAAAAGGCGGTTTCCGAGGTTCCCTTTGTGATCTGGTTGGACAGCGCCCAGCGGACCGGAATGGCAAAGTAGTCCGGATAAATCCCCTGCCAGATGTTTCCCTCGCTGTCCACATCCTGGAAGTGCTCCTTGGGATAAACATCCTCTGCGGCAAAGAAGGTCACCTGGTAGGAAATGGGATCTGAGGGCTGTCCCTTTGTATCCGTCAGCCCGGTGATCTCCACCCGGTAGGTGCCCGAATACTGCTCAATCCCATCGGGTCGGAATACGATGCAGTTACTGACCCCATAGCCGCCTCCATCCACATTAAAGAATTTCTCTCCCTCTCGGGTCATATCCGCCTTGCTGAATACCCAGGTTTTCCCATCGCTCTCCCGGACCAGCTTCACCTGGATCTGATCCGGGTGAGGAAACCCGTACTGATCCGGATTCAGGGTCACACTCCAGGCACACTGCCCTTCCATCAGCTCCATCGGAAAGTATCCGCTGGCAGGCCAGGCAATCAGCTGATAGTCACAGCCGGCGCCGGAGGTATCGAACACCTTGCCGGAGGTCATGGAACCGGCATAGCCAAAGCCGATTTTTCCCAGCACAGGATTGAGCAGCCAGCGCCGATGACCCAGCCGTCCAATGTTCCGGGAATCGCTGTCATCCATCCAGCCGTCCACCACGCCGGTCAAGCTGTATCCATAGCCCAGATTACTGCTGGAGGTTGCGCGATAGGCAATCTCATAAAATTCCTCCGACATATCCGAAGGCTTGGACGGATGGTGGTTCATCCCCACCGCCTCACAAATTACTGCTCCGTACTGGGCCTCCTCGCTAAGCTCCATGCTCAGTTCCACCGGAGGCAGAGCCGCCAGACGGCGCATCACATTCAGTCGGTCTGTTGCGGCCTGAAGCCATTGGGTTTTGACTCGGCCCGGAGCATAGGGCGCATGGCTCACCGGCATCTCATCAAAAATCTTCTCCTCCTCATAAGGCATATCCAAAGGATGCTCCTCCAACAGACGCAGGATCTGTTCCCGGGTCAGTCTGGAGACATCGGGATCTCCGCTGATCTCTTCCGTCTGAGCGGCAAGCCCGGAAATGGGCATTAGGCTCAGCATCAATGTGGCGGCCAATGCGCCTGAAACCAATTTTTTCTTCATGCTAAGACTCCTTTCCGTATGTCAGCTGATGAAAGGGGATATCCAGGTATTGCGGTCATTGCATTCAGTATATCACACCCCTGTGTTCTGTCAATATACAAACAGCTCTCCTTCCCTTCTCCCTCTTCCCGCTCTTGACAATGGTCAATTATTGGACTATACTAAGAAAGTCCAATCACGGACTAAATAGATATCATGCCGAGGAGGACTTCATTATGAGCTTTCAAGAATTGGCAAACCGCAGATATTCCTGCCGTAAGTTTACAGACCAAACGGTAGATCCCGCCCTGCTGGATCAGATCGTGGATGTCGCTCTCAAAGCCCCTACCGCCGTCAATACCCAGCCCTTTAAAATCTTTTTGCTGAATTCTGAGGGGGTTCGGGAAACCCTTCAAAAAGTCACCCCCTTTACCTTTGGTGTGGATACCTTCCTTCTGGTTGGCGCCAAAAAGGAGCAGGGCTGGGTCCGAGCATACGATCAGCACAACTTTGCGGAGGTGGATGCCAGCATTGTGGCCACCCATATGATGATGGAGATCACCGATCTGGGGCTTGCCACCACCTGGGTGGGCCATTTTGATGCCCCCCTTTTAAAGGAGCTGTATCCCGTACTGGCGGACTACGAGCTCATCGCCCTCTTCCCCATCGGCTATGAGGCGGAGGACTACACCCCCTCCCCCCTTCACTTCAAGAGCAAAAGCAAAGAAGAAGTCTTTGAAGTTCTTTAAAGATTCCAGAGAGGGAGCAAGATGAACCAGGAATTGGAGCATTGGAACAGGCTGGTAAAGCGGCAGAATGAGATCTATCACCAGTACACCAGGAAAAGCGGACTGGCCGACACACAGTTCTGGGTCCTGTACGCCCTCTGCGAAGCCAAGGAGGCCCTTTGCCAAAATGCCTTCTGTGAAAGCTGGTGCTATTCCAAACAGACCGTTTGCGCCGCTGTCGCCAGTCTGGAACGCTCTGGGCTCATCTATTTGACCTTTGCGGAAGGGTCCCGCAAGCAGAAGGACCTCCATCTGACACAGGCGGGAGAATCTTTTTGCGACCGGTATGTCCGGCCCCTCCAGACCGCAGAGGAGGGGGCCTTGAAAACGCTGTCCGACAACGAGCGGGAGCGTTTTTTCCAAACCTTTACCCATCTGCTGGACGGATTGAAACAGGAGCTCCTGTAGCACACGAAGGAAAGGTGGAATGAGAATGATCGGATCCATTTATCATGTAGGGCTGACCGTCACCGATTTGGACCGCTCCCTGCACTTCTATCGGGATATTCTGGGCTTACGGTTTTTGGGCGAGGTGCTTATGGCCGGGAAAGAGACGGAAACCATGTTTCAAAAACCGGGCTGCCAGGCCCGTGTGGCCTATCTGAATGGATCGGAGAATCTGGAAATGCCCCCTGTGGAGCTGATCCAGTTCGTGGGAACTGAAATCCGGCAGCGTCCTTCTGATCTCTTTCACAGCTCAATCTCAGAACTTTGTTTTTATGCGGAGGATGCCGACGCAGTCTATCAGAAGCTGCGGGCACAAGGGGTCGAGTGTCTCTCGGAACCACAGGCATTTGATTTTCGAGCCAGCGGCTTCGGCCGGAGCAGGGCCTTCTATTTCAAAGATCCAGACGGCATTATTCTGGAAATCATGCAGCCCCTGGCCTCTGATATCCCATAAAAGGCGGAAGGACTCCTTCCGCCTTTTTTCCTCTTATCGTCGAGAAAGGAGCCGTCATGCACAAAGATAAAATTTCTGTCCTGGATGCCACACAGAACAATCTGAAACACATCTCCGTGGAAATTCCCAAGCATCAAATCACCGTTGTGACCGGAGTTTCCGGGTCAGGGAAAAGTTCTCTCGTCCTGGACACCATTGCGGCACAGTCCAGAAGGGAGCTGAATGAGACCTTCCCCAGCTTTACTCAGCGATATCTGCCCAAGTACGGAAGACCTCATGTGGGACAGATCGACAGTCTCCCCACCGCCATTGTCATTGACCAGAAAAAGCCCTCCGGTCAGGTTCGCTCCACGGTAGGCACTTACACAGACACCTATTCCCTGCTCCGCCTGCTCTTTTCCAGGGTAGGGACCCCCTTTGTGGGCTATTCAGACTCCTTTTCCTTCAATCATCCTCAGGGTCGCTGCCCTCGATGTGACGGTCTGGGAACCATTACCGAGCTGGATGTCCACCGTCTGGTGGATTTTGACAAGTGCCTCAACGATCCCGGCGTGATCCGCTATGTGGCCTATGAGCCGGGCCAGTGGCGCTGGCTCTATTACGGGGCCTGCGGCCTCTTTGACCCCAACAAAAAAATCCGGGACTTCACCCCGGAAGAGCTTCACCTCTTTCTCTATCAGGAGCCCATGACCCTGAAAAATCCTCCCCCGGACTACTATAAAAACGGGAAATACGAAGGCCTGATGTACCGAATGAACCGGATGCTCAAACGGGATGACGCCAAGGTGCACTGGAAAAAGCTGGAGCCTCTGGTCACTCAGGGAATCTGCCCGGACTGTCACGGGGCCAGGTTAAATCCCAAAATCCTCTCCTGCCAGATCAGAGGCAGAAACATTGCGGAAATCACCCGGATGCCTTTAAAGGAGGTGTTGTCCTGGCTGGGAGAAATCACCGACCCCCTCGCCGTAGACATAAAGGCCTCTCTGGAGAGTAGAATCCAGGCCCTGATCCACATCGGCCTGGACTACCTGACTCTGGACCGATCCATGGGCACCCTCTCCGGCGGAGAGGCCCAGCGGTGTAAAATCGCCAAATACAACAACTCCTCCCTCTCTGATCTGCTGTACATTTTGGATGAGCCCAGCGTGGGGCTTCACAGCCATGACATCCATCGTCTCAGCGAGGCCATCCTCCAGCTTCGGGAACGGGGCAACACCGTCCTTATGGTGGAGCATCATCGGGAGATGATGGAAATCGCCGATCACATCATTGATATGGGACCCGGCGCGGGTGCCTTGGGCGGAGAGATTCTATTTACAGGAAGCTATTCGGAGCTGCTCAAAAGCGACACTCTGACAGGCCGCCTCCTCCGTCAGCGCAACGGGCGGAAAGAGAAGGTACGCACCCCCAACGAATGGATTTCCCTCCGTCATCTGAATCTCCATAATCTGAAGGATGTATCGGTGGAGCTGCCCAAAGGGGTGTTTACTGTCATTGCCGGTGTGGCAGGCTCCGGAAAAAGCTCTCTCATGCAGGCCTTTGCGGAACAGGCCCCGGAGGAAGTGACCCTCATCAGCCAAAAGAGCATCGGCATCAGCCTCCGCTCCACTCCAGCCACCTATCTTGGGGTCGCCGAGGATATCCGCCGCCTCTTCGCCAAAGAGAGCGGTCAGAATCTCAAGCTCTTCTCCTTCAATGGGACCGGCGCCTGTCCGGTCTGCCAGGGAAAAGGGGTGATCGTCTCAGAGATGGCCTTTATGGATTCCATTGAGACGGTCTGTGAGGCCTGCGGTGGTCTGCGCTATTCTCAAGAGGCCCTCCAATATACCGTGGACGGCCTGAATATTGCCCAGGTCATGGACCTGACCGTCCGTCAGGCCATGGATCGGTTCTCCGGGACCTCCATGGAGGAAAAACTAATCCCCCTTGCAAAGGTCGGCCTGTTCTATCTTCATCTTAATCAGGCCCTCTCCACCCTCTCCGGCGGAGAGCTGCAGCGCATGAAACTGGCCTCCTATCTGGGAAAGAAGGGACAGATCCTGATTTTGGACGAACCCACCGACGGACTCCACCTACAGGATATCCAAAACATTATCTCCCTCTTTGAATCCCTTGTGGAAGAGGGTAACTCCGTCTTTCTGATCGAACATAATATAGAGGTTTTAAAATCTGCCGATTATGTGGTGGAAATCGGGCCAGGAGGTGGGACGGAAGGAGGAACCGTAATTTTCAGCGGGACCCCTGAGGAGATGCTGCATAGTGAGAAGTCCGTCACCAGGCCCTATCTGGAAATGGCACTCACTGAAAAGTGATCCGGGACACGGACCAAAAGGAGATCGGATCAGAAGGCCTTTTTCAACACGGACATCATACCGTAAAAATGCTTTTGTTATTTTGCATAAAAAACGGGGAAACTGAATGAAATATAACCGTTTTCACAGCATCTCTGCACATTCTCCCCCGTTTTCTTCTCTCCACTATCGGAGAGACCCCAGAATCTCCTCCCCTCTCATTTGACAGAGGACACTCCTTGAGATACAATAGGACTTGTATAATGATAAAAATCTAACAAAGGAGCGCAAACCGAAAAACCACAGGGGGGTCTATTATGAAGAAGAAGTTGTTTTCCTCCAGTCTAACCGTCAAAATACCCGCGAAGCTCATTGCCCTGCTCCTCCTTATTATGGCGCTGCTGTCCTCTGTTGTGGTCTTTATGTCCCGGTCCGCCACAACCGATTCTATCCACAACGAGGTCAACTATCTCTCTAAAATAAATGCGGCCAAGGCCTATTCCTACATAGAGAACATGAACGCGTTTTCCCACGCCCTCTCCAAAGAGGTCCGTCACTATAAATCCCTTGGCCGTACGCTCGCCGAACCCCTCCTGGTAGAGACCCTGGAGGGTGTTTTGGATAATGAAATGATCTTCGGCGCGTATTTTGCCTTCGAGCCAAACAAATACTTTCCCGATACACCCAACGGACTTTCGTACTACGCCTACCGAAACGGCAGCGAGGTGATGGTGGATATCCTGACCAACTACTCTGTATACTCCACCGGAGCGTATTACACCGGCGCACGGGATTCCAAAAGCACTTACATCACAGAGCCATATCCTTATAGCCTGACCACCGGAGAAACCGTCTACCTGATTACCCTCAGCACTCCAGTCACCGATATCCATGGTAAATTCCTTGGCGTAGCCAACTGCGATATTCTGGCGGACAGCATCAACTCCATCTCCTTTGACAGCGGCGGCTATGAGACCGCATACAGTACAATTCTCTCCTCGCAAGGCACCTACCTTGCCGATTCCGTCGATTCCTCCAGACTGGGAACCCCCCTGGACACCAGCCGACAGGAGGGACAGGCTGTCTTTGAGGCAATTCAGAGCGGATCCCCTCTGCTGACAGAGGGAAAAAACCCCCACTTTGACAACAGGAATGCCATCATCCGCTATACCCCCATCACCCTGGAGGGGACCAATCTCCGCTGGTCCAGCGGCTTCGTAATCAACAAATCTGAGGTCTTCTCCGGCGTAAACCGTATGACCTCTGTCATTATCCTGACCTGTCTCCTCAGTCTTATCCTCCTCAGTATATTCACCTATCAAATCATCAAGCGTTCCCTTTCCCCCATCTCCTATGTCATAAAGCTGGCGGAGAAGATGCGCCGCTGTGACCTCTCCGAAAACAGAGACAGGAGGAAGCTGTCCGACGACGAGCTGGGTCAGCTGGCCCACATCTTCACCGAGGTCAGCGACGACCTGACCGTGATTATCCGAGATATCGGCTACTGTCTCAACCATATGGCCGGGGGTAACTTCCGTGTGGATTCCCGGTGTGAGGAGCGTTATGTGGGCGAATACGGCCATATCCTCCATGATGTGAAGAAAATCAACATCAAGCTCAGCGAGACCCTTTCTCAGATCGAAGCGGCCTCCGGACAGGTCCAATCCGGTTCCGAGCAGGTGGCTCTGGGTGCCCAGGCCCTCTCTCAGGGTGCCACGGAGCAGGCCGCCTCGGTGGAGCAGCTGATGTCTACCATCACGGACCTTTCAGACCGCATTAAAAACAACGCAGATGACGCCAAAACAGCCAACAGCATCGCCGAGGAAGCGGGCATGGATGTAACCGAAAGCAATCGGCATATGCAGGAACTGCTGAATGCCATGTCTGTCATCAACAACACCTCTGCCGAAATCTCGAAAATCATTCAGACCATTGACAGCATCGCATTCCAGACCAATATTCTGGCTTTGAATGCCGCCGTGGAAGCCGCACGGGCGGGGACCGCCGGAAAAGGCTTCGCCGTAGTAGCCGATGAGGTCCGCAATCTGGCCTCCAAGTCCGCGGAGGCCGCCAGCAGCATCACCGCCCTTATCCAAAGTGCGGTTTCCGCCGTGGATAACGGCAGCCAGCTGGCCAATGAAACGGCCGCCTCTCTGGAAAAAGTGGTGGAGCGGGTCCATAGTGTGGAGAGCAAGATGCGAAACATCGCTGCCGCCTCCGAGGAACAGGCCGATTCTGTCTCCCAGATCGCACAGGGGGTGGAGCAGATCTCTGCCGTTGTCCAGACCAACTCCGCAACCGCCGAGGAATCTGCCGCCGCCTCGGAGGAGCTTTCCAGCCAGGCCCACATCCTGAAGTCCATGATGAGCCGATTCACCTTGCGGGAGGAAGCGGCAGATTTCCCCTCATGCGAC
>JAHHSE010000059.1 GCA_020025395.1 Oscillospiraceae bacterium | reverse complement strand
ATGGAATCGGAGAATTCCGTTGGGAAAATCCCGATTCAGGCTCGTATCAGATTACCGCCACATTCTCACCGGCAAAAGATGGGGTCTCGAGGAACTACAGATGGACAGAGAGCAGCCCTGTTTCTTTGGAATTTAACAAAAAGGATCAGCAGCCCTTAAACTTTGGGCCAATTGAGGACAAACGGTATGGAGATCCCGGCTTCCAGCTGACCGCCACCGGCGGAAGCGGCAATGGCGCAATCCTTTATTCCAGTGACCGGCCGGATGTGGTCTCGATCCATGGGGACACAGCTGTCATTACAGGGGTTGGAATCGCCAATCTCACAGCCACCAAGCAGGGAGACATGGAGTACAACAGTGTGTCTGCCACCGCAACGGTCCATGTGTCAAAGGGAGAGGCACCGAAGATCAGCTTTCCGTCAGCAGCCAATTTGACCTATGGGCAACCGTTGTGGGAAAGCACCCTGACAGGAGGCAGCACGGATCTGGGACGGTTTGAATGGGAGGACCCGGCATTGGTCCCTCAGGCGGGCAGTACGGAGCAGAGGGTAAAATTTCTCCCCAGCCCCTCTACAGAGCAGAATTATGAGCCCATCGGGGAGCGCGTCGGCACAGTTACCGTCACGGTCCATAAGGCGGTGCCCCTGGTTTCCCTGAGCGGCAGCACCGTAAATGACAACGGAACGGCTGCCATGACACTGACCGCTTCCGTCGGCAAGGCCGGACAGGGCGAGCCGCCCCAAAATGGTACGGTCACCTTTGTGGATTGCGTTGGAGACACGGAGACAGAGATACAAGGGGCATCCAACATTGCGCTCCAAAACGGAACCGCCGTCTATGTTTGGACAAATGTCCCCCAGGGACAGCATCGGATCAAGGCTGTCTACAGCGGAGATGAAAATTATCACACATCCGCCAGCCCCATTGTAACCACGGATACCACAACCCCGTCTGAGGATGTGTATTCGATCCGTGTAGACACGGACGGAAATGGGACAGCGGTTGCAAGCCGCAGCTCTGCAAGCAAGGGTACACGAATCACATTGAGCGCCACACCGAAGGAGGGCTTCCAGTTTAAGGAGTGGACCGTCCTGGAGGGCCGGCTCACTTTGACGGAGAACTCCTTCACCATGCCGGATACGCCGGTATCCATTCGTGGGATCTTTGAAAAGAAGAATGATTCGTCCCATGGGGGGGACAATGGCGGGGATAACGGCGGCGAAAACAGCGGAGGCGGTTCTTCCGGCGGAGGCGGCTCTTCCGGCGGCGGTAGCTCTTCCGGCGGCGGCGGCTCCTCCGGCGGTGGCTCCTCCGGCGGCAGTCAGCCGGATTCCCAGCAGAAACCCGCTCACAACACAGAGACGGTAAAACAGCCGGACGGCACAGTGATCAAAACCACCAAAAATGAGGATGGTTCCAGTGTCGTGGAAATCACCGGACCGGACGGCGTTTCTTCCATTACGAAGATCAGCGCGGAGGGAAAGACAAAGACCCAGGTAACCATCCCCGCCAAGGTCGGCGAGGAGGCCGCGCAGAAGGGGAAGACCCTTCCCCTTCCCGTGCCGGCGATTTCCGCAGACAAGGCGTCCATTGTGGAAGTGAAGGCAGAAACCACCTCTCACATCAAGGTTTCCATCCCGGTTGAACATGCAACGGCCGGTACCGTTGCCGTCCTTGTGCAGCCTGACGGAACCAGGCAGGTTATTCGCAAATCCCCGGTTCTGGGAGCTGAGGTGACCCTGGGACTGGACAAAAGCGCAACGGTGACACTGGAAGAGCGCAGCAAGGCCTTCTCCGATGTGAAGGGACACTGGGCGAAGGATGCCATTGACTTTGTGAGCAGCCGTGAGATTTACAGCGGAACCAGTGAAACGGAATTTTCGCCGGATGAGGCCCTCACCCGTGGGATGCTGGTCAAGGCGCTTCACAATTTGGAAAACAACCCAAAGGCCGTCCGAAACCTTTCATTTACCGATGTGGCTTCTGAGGACTGGTTTGGCGACTCTGTACAGTGGGCGGTGGAAGCCGGCATTGTAAAGGGGATTGGAAACAATCAATTTGCTCCAGAGCAGGATATCACCCGTGAGGATCTTGCGGTCATCCTGTATCGCTATGCGGGAAGCCCGCAGGTGACAGAGGGGGAGAGGCCCTTCCAGGACTGGGATCAGGCCAGCCGCTATGCGGATTCCGCCCTTCATTGGGCCGTCCAGTCGGGGATGATTCAGGGTGCGGACAATGGCAGCCTGAACCCGAAGGGGACCGCGACCCGGGCGCAGACTGCGGCGATGATGATGCGTTTCATGGACCTGATCATGAAGTAACATGGGCATACAGAATGTGACATGAGGCAATGCCGCCGGGGGTCCCTGCCTGGAAGCAAACAGGGACACCCGGCGGCATTCTGTCCTTTCAGACACCAAATAGATGCGGAGAGGGAGGGGCTGACCCATTGGGGTCAGCCCCTCCCTCTCCGCCGGAGAAAGGAAAGGAGAAACGCTTCTGAGCTGTATGAAGAACGCACCATTGTGCGGTATCTTTGGTCTGTTCCCCCATGAGAGACGATTGCCACCCATGGGGGAGACAGTGTTTTGAGAGAGAAGCAAAACACAGTTTGGCATTGGGTTTCGCCGATCTGTTTCTATGGGAACAGAATACCATTTTTCTCCATCCAAGTGGTGTACAGTTTGGAAACGCTCCATGAATAATCTGTGAATGACCGATGATTGTCCTCCTCTTCCTCAAAAAAAGACACTTCCTGAGACAGAGGAGACCACGGAGGTCCCCGGCGGGAGGTTCCGTTTGTACTCCTTCCTCCCCTGTGATATAATGGCAAAAACAGCAGGAGAGGAGCGGTATTCATGAAGGAACTGGAGAAATTGCAGCAGTGGCTGGATGAGAGCCGGAGGGCGGTCTTTTTTGGCGGCGCGGGGGTATCCACCGAGAGCGGAATCCCGGATTTTCGCAGTGTGGATGGTCTGTACAACATGAAATACGATCTCCCTCCGGAGACCATCATCAGTCACACCTATTTTGAGCGGGATCCGGAGGGCTTTTTCCGATTCTACAGGGAGAAAATGCTTTGGCTGGATGCGCAGCCCAACCCGGCCCACAAAAAGCTTGCGGAGCTGGAGGCGGCGGGTCATCTGGCTGCCGTGGTGACTCAAAACATTGACGGACTTCATCAAAAAGCGGGCAGTCGGCGGGTGCTGGAACTCCATGGCAGTGTTCACCGCAACCACTGCAGAAGCTGTCACAAGAGCTTTGACGCCGCCTATGTAAAAAAGACCCAGGGGCCTCCCCGCTGTGATGTCTGCGGCGGCCCGGTGAAGCCGGATGTGGTCCTTTATGAGGAGGGGCTGGACGCACAGGTGATTCGGGAGTCGGTCAACGCCATCTCCCAGGCGGATCTCTTCCTCATTGGAGGGACCTCTCTGGCGGTCTATCCCGCCGCCGGCCTGATTGATTACTATGGGGGCAATCGGCTGGTGCTGATTAACAAGACCCCCACCCCCTATGACAGCAAGGCGGATTTGATCCTTACAGGACCCATCGGAGAGATTCTGTCACAGATTCAGGTGCATCCCGTTTAAAGGGGCAGGTTTTAGCAGTCTGTATGGGTGGAGAAAGCGCCCCGGAGGGAAGCCCTCGCTTCCCTCTGGGGCGCTGCCGTCTGCCGAAAAACCGCCTGAGCAAAGCGGGTATTTTGGGAGAGTATCGGTATTTTTCAGGCTGTCTGTGAAAGGCGGAAGGGGGCAGGCTATGGCTGGTGCAGACGATCCACCACCAGCTGGGCGCAGAGTCCCGTGAATGCGCCGGAAAGGAGGCCGGAGAGGAGCAGGACAGGAAGATAGACGATCAGAGCGGGTGTCCGGGCAAGGAGGATGGCGGCGATGATCTGACCTATGTTATGGGCTATGGCCCCCATCACACTGCATACCCAGATCTGCCGCCGGGTCACCAGCTTTCTCATCAGCAGCATGACCAGATAGCAGAGAATCCCCCCGCTGAGGCTGTAAAAGAAGGTCATCATCTGCCCGGAAAACACACTGCCCAAAAAGATCCGGCTCAAAAGGATCAGCAGAGTATCTCTGGGACCCAGGGTGAATATGGCATAGACCGTAATGATGTTGGCAAGGCCCAGCTTAACGCCGGGAACAGGAACCAGAGGGGGGATCTGGGCCTCCACCATAAAAATAATCAAGGCCAGGGCCGTCAGCAGGCCCATGCGGGTCAATCGATTTATCAAAAGGCTTCCTCCTTACTGGGCTACCGCGTCCAGATCGGTCTCTCCCGCCGCCTGGATCACCAGCCGATGGGGCAGACACACGATAGGGGCGGCACTGTCCGTCAGATAGCCCCGGCGGACACAGACCTGGTCCGGGCAGTCGGCATGGGAGATGCAGATCCGCCCCGGTTCCACCAAAATGGTATTGCTGCCGCCCTTTTCATCTGTCACCACCAGGCTGTATGACTCCTGCACCTGGGTGAGATCAATGGACTGGACCAGCCGGCCGTCCTGGCGGATTTCCACCACATCGGCCGTGGTCGCCCCGCTGAAGAGCAACCCGGCGGCCAGACCGCTCCCCAGGAGCAGGAGGGAAAAAAGGAAGATCCAGGTCTTTGTTTTAATCATGGCCGATCACCGTCAAATGATAGGGACTGCCCTCCGTCAGCTGAAAGGAACCCGCCAGACCTGGGCTGATGAAGACCTCTTTTTCCTCCGACACAAGAATGGCTTCAAAGTCCTGATGCTCCCGCCAGAAGGCGATGGCCTTCTCCGGACCCATGATAAACAGGGCGGTGGAGAGGGCATCGCAGTAGACCCCTTCCGAGCCGATGGCGGTGGCGGAGATCAGGCCGTTTTTCGCCGGATATCCCGTTTTCGGGTCGATAATATGCCAGTAGACGGTGCCGTCCTCCCCTTCAAAAAAACGCTCGTAGCCGCCGGAGGTAATCACCGCCTGATCGGCGGTGGAGAGGACGCCCAGATAGCTGTCTCCCAAAGGGTCCTGGATACCGATGCGCCAGAGGCTGCCGTCGGGCTTTGTGCCCAGAGTATGGACATTCCCCCCCAGGTTCAGCAGGGCGGAGGCAACGCCGTTTTCCCGAAAGAGCTGAATCAGCCGATCACTGGTGTAGCCCTTGGCCACACTGCCCAGATCGATTTCCATGCCCTGGGGCAGGGAGACGGTTTTCTGGTCGGAGGAATAGATGATTCTGGTGTAATCCACATTTTGGAGAAGGGAAGACAGCTCCGACTGGGAGGGGATTTGATAGCTGTCGGTGGTAAATCCCCAGTCCCGAACCACCGGGTAGATGGAGAGATCCAGAGCGCCGTCCGTCTTTTCACAAAAACCCAGAGCACGGTCCAAAAGCTGGGAGGTGCTGTCGGTGAGGGCGGCGGAGCCGGTGGTGTTGGCCTTATAAATCTCACTGTGGGAATCCGTGGTGGAAAGGCTGCGCTCCAGCCGGGAGACCAGGCGGGCGGCATCCTCCATCAGGGAATCCGCCTCCGTATAGACCGTCAGATCCATCACGGTGTCCATGGCAAAAAGCTGGGAGGTTTTGGCCTCCGCGGGAGCCTGTCCGCAGGCACAGAGAGTCAGGAGAAGACCAAGAGGCAAAAAAAGCTTTCGATTCATATGCGTCCTCCGAATCACCGAATTTTCATCCTCCGGACCGGGGGACAGGTCCCGCCCCCGGCCTTAGATTTTTAGGATATCCCCCCGGGCTTTTTTTGTCAAGACCGGGGGAAAGAGAAATTATTGAGTCTCAAACATTTCAATTAGATGGGAAGGGCAGGAAAACAGACCGATATGTAAAATGGATAAAAAGAAACTGGTTAAAAAGAGACAATACTCAATGACTGTCGGCTGCAAAACAGATGAGCTATCATTTTTTCTACGGATATATAATAAGGTAAGGCCATGCCGGAAAGCCATGGGCTCCCTTCCCCGTGAAAGCCGAGACAGGCCCCGATTTCGCTTTGCGAAATCGGGGCCTGTCTGTTTTTTACCCTGAGAGGAGGCCCGAAGCGAGCAGGATTTTTGGATTTGGAAAATGTCTCGGAATCTGCTATAAAAATGTGGGAATGGGAGCAGGAAGGGAAACGGCCTGCCAATCTGTGGGACACCTTTTAAGAGGGTGTCCCACAGGTATTTTTTTAAGAGGGGGAAGGACACTAAAAAGAGAAAGAGAGGATATGGGCCGAGAGGATTGGAAGCATGGGGAAAGCATGACCATATAAGAAAGGAAGCGCTCATTTGAAAATATATGGATATATTCGAGTCAGTACCAGGGAGCAGAATGAGGACCGACAGCGCATTGCCATGGGGGAGAAGGCCGTCCCCCGGGAGCGCCTTTATATCGACAAGCAGTCCGGAAAGGATTTCGACCGCCCGGAGTACAGCAAAATGGTGCGGAAATTGAGAAAAGACGATCTGCTCTATATCAAGAGCATCGACCGTCTGGGGCGGAATTATACGGAAATATTGGAGCAGTGGCGAATCCTGACACGGGAAAAGGGGGTGGATATTGTGGTATTGGATATGCCCCTTTTGGACACACGGCGGGGAAAGGATCTTCTGGGCACCTTTCTCAGCGACATTGTCCTCCAGGTGCTTTCCTTTGTGGCGGAAAACGAGCGGGATACCATCCGCCAGCGGCAGGCGGAGGGCATTGCGGCGGCCAAGGCCCGCGGGGTTCGCTTTGGGAGGCCGTCCCAGCCTCTGCCGGAGAATTTCGATCAGGTATATCATGCGTGGCGGGGGAAGGAGCTGACCTTGAGTGAGGCGGCCCGGGCCTGTCAGATGCCTGTGGGGACCTTTTACGGCAAGGCCAGGAAGCTGGAAAAGGGGACACAATGAAAAAGGCCCTCAGTTTGTAAAAGTGTACTTTTCCAAATTCTCCAGAAATTTTAAAAAATTTTGAGAACATCCCTTAAGTTCCTGAAAAAAGGGCCGATAACAGATATGTAAGCGGTTGATGCTCTTAGCTTGTAAAAGTACACCATTGAAAATCTCTTTCCCAAAAAGGGAGGGGAACCAAAAGCCATGGAGGAGGCGGGATATGGCCTCGGATCAACAAAGGGAAGGGCAGGAGGACGGCATTCGGTACAACACCATCAAGGTCCCCCTCTATCCCACCCCGGAGCAGGCCCGTCTGTTTGAGAAAACCTTCGGCTGCTGCCGGTATCTCTGGAATCGGATGCTGGCCGACGCGCAGCGGTTTTACAGAGAGACCGATACCCACTTTATCCCCACCCCCGCCAAGTACAAGGCGGAGGCCCCTTTCCTCAAAGAGGTGGACAATCAGGCGCTGATACAGGAACACAACAGACTCTCCCAGGCCTTTCGGGTGTTTTTTAAATGTCCCGAGGTGTTTGGGTATCCCCAATTCAAGCGGAAGAAGGAGAGAAATTCCTTCACCGCCTGCAACCATGTGTTTTCCTCCGGCCCAACCATTTACACCACAAAAGACGGCATTCGGATGACCAAGGCGGGAATCGTAAAGGCCAGGTTTCACCGCCGCCCCCAAAGCGGGTGGAGGCTCAAACGGATTACGGTGGAAAAAACCCCCTCCGGCCGTTACTTTTGCAGCATTCTCTATGCCTGTCCCATCAAAGAACCGGAACCGGTTCTTCCCACCTGGGAGACCACTCTGGGACTCAAATATTCCATGGCCCATTTCTATGTGGCCCACAATGGGGAGACGGCAGACCCGCCCCATTGGCTGAAGGAGTCCCGGGAAAAGCTCTCAACCATTCAAAAGCGCCTTTGTCGGATGCAGCCCGGCTCCCGAAATTATCAGGAGCTGGTCCAGAAGTACCGACGGCTTCACGAACACATTTCCAACCAGAGGCGGGACTACATTCATAAGGAGACCCGGCGGATAGCCAACGCCTGGGATGCCGTATGTCTGCGGGATGACTCCCTCCCCCGAATGGGGAAGGCCATGCAATCGGGAACCGTTTCCCATTCGGGGTTTGGAATGTTTCGGGAGTGCCTGAGATACAAGCTGGAACGGCAGGGGAAGCCTCTCATTTTGGTGGACCGCTGTTTTCCCAGCACAAGGACCTGCCATGTCTGCGGGTATGTGCTGGAGGAGGCGGTCCCCCGGAAGCTGCGGACCTGGACCTGTCCCAAGTGCGGAACCCTCCTTCAACGGGAGGTCAATGCCGCCTGCAACATCAAGGCCCGGGGATGGAGGCAGTATCTGGCCCGGCAGGACGGGCCGTCCTTTTCTACAGACAGATTGCCGCGGGGACATCGGTGAAAGCCCATACGATCCGGCTTTGGAGAGCGTTGATCGAAGCGTGACCACAGGTCCTGTTTCGATCCGCGTTTTCCGGCCGCTGGGTGGGAAAAGAGAGGGCGGGGTCCCGGAGATCCGGCCCGAACCCCGGAGACGGGGGTCCACAATATTATGTCTGTGACCAAAGGCAGACAAGAGGAAAGAAGAACAAGAGAAGGAGGGAGGATATGCTTTGTCTGTCCCTTCAGCCAGGAGAATACCTGACCATTGGCGATGACATCCTTCTCCAATATGACAGCACCAGAAGCAACCGCTGTTATCTTGCCGTCACCGCACCCAGAGAGATCCCCGTGGTCCGGGGAGCGGTCCGTGAGAGCCGGGGGGAGAAAAGGCCGGAGGGCCTCTTTCAAAAGCCCAGGGTGGTTTCCAGAGAAGTCCCCTGGGACCGGAGCAAGGCCCAGGCCCTCTGCGCCATGCGCAGACTGCTGGGAAGGATGGAGGAGACGGAGGAGGTGCTGGCCCTGCGCCGGCAGCTCAACCATATGTTCCCAGAAGGGCCCCAAAGGAAACGGGAGGGCCGGGC
>JAHHSE010000058.1 GCA_020025395.1 Oscillospiraceae bacterium | reverse complement strand
TACATTGCCTTTACCGTCCGACCCTGGCACGGCTTTGAGGAGAAGGCCCCGGTCTTTGCAGCCGCCGCTGACTACGCCTGGGAGACCTATGGACTCACCCCCCTCTTTCTGCCCATCGAGCCTCGTCTGGATGTGGCTGCCGCCCATCAGGTGGCTGAGTTTATTCAAAAGGCCCCCTATCGGATTCTCCCCGGATTCAGCCGATCCGATCAGATCATCGGCCTTTTCGCCCGGATGAAGGTCGCCGTCTCCATGCGGCTCCACGGCCTGGTTTTCTCCGCCAGCCAGGGGGTCCCTCTCATTGGTGTGGTTTACGATCCCAAGGTTTCCTCCTTCCTCTCCTACATCAATCAGGACCTCTGTATCGAGCTGGAGGAGCTGTCTCTGGGCCGACTGTCCGCCTGTATCGATTCCGCCGCCTCCCGTGTGGGGAACAGTGAGCTCCTGACCCGGAGCGTCACCCGTCTGCGTCAGCTGGAACAGCAGAACACCAAGGTGGCCTCCGCCCTTTTGGAGGGGAACCCATGAAGCAGTATGTAATCCTCTCTCACATTCCCTGGTCCCCCGTCCCTACCCGGACCCAGCAGCTGGTCACCCGCTTGGGGGATGCCCAGGTCCTTTTCTTTCACCCTGCCTCCGGAAGGGAGGACCGTTCCTGGAGAGAAGGGGGAAAGCTGGTTCGTCCCTCTGTAACCGTCTTTACCATCCCCCCGGAGGGTCGATTCTCCGGACACGCCCCCTTCTTTTCCCGCGGCTCTCTGCGCCATCAGGTGTCCTACATAGAGAGACAGCTGGCCCGGCGCGCCTTTCGGGACCCGATTTTCTGGGTTACCTCCCCCGCCTTTCTCCCCTATCTGGACTACTTCTCCTATCGGGGTCTGATCTATGACTGTGACCGCTTCTGGCCCCGGGAGCTGGAGGAAAAGGAGAGTGAACTGGCGGCCGGCGCCGATGTGATCTTTGCCGCCTCCCCACTGCTTCGGGAGCGGCTTACCCCGTGCAGCTCCAATGTCGCCCTTCTGCCCAATGGGGTCAACTTTCCCATGTACTGCCGGGGGGAGGAGCGGCCTTCCGATCTCTCCCGCCTTCTCAAGCCGATCCTGGGCTGGTCCGGCACCATCGACCGTCATCTGGACCTCTCTCCGGTCCAGGCCATCGCTGACCGTCGGCCGGACTGGACCGTAGCCCTCCTGGGAGCCATTGAGGACTGTCCCGCCGTCCGCCGTCTGGCGACCTACTCCAATGTGGTCTTTTTGGGTCCCCGTCCCCCTGTGGACCTGCCTGACTATCTCTCCCAATTCCAGGTCCTGCTCAACCTCCGCCGCCGGGAGGAGGCGGAAAGCGATGTGATCCCCGGGCGAATTTATGAATACCTCGCCACGGGTCACCCCATCGTCTCCCTTCTTCTCCGTGATGAGGTGGAGGAATTTCCCGATGTGATCTACAGCGCCCACTCCCCGGGGGATTTTGTCACCCTCTGCCAGCGGGCCTTGGAGGAGGACCCCACTTGGGTGGCCCCGCGCCGCCGGAGCTACGGAGCTGCCGCCGCCTGGAGCCGAAGGGCGGAAGAGGTCCGCAGGATCCTCTCCTCTATCTCTCTCTGACCCGTTTGCCCCCTCCTTTGTCTCCCGGCCGCCGTGCTGTCTGACAAATGGGGGGCTTTTTCTCGCTCCCGCCTTGTGTAAGCATACGAAAATGTAAAATCGGCTTGCTTTCAGTAGAAAAGTAGGATAAATTTATATTTATATTTCTTTCGTTACTTTACAATGAGAGGATGGTCTTTGGTATGAAGAAAGTCGCCGTCGTCATGGGCTCTGATTCCGATCTCTCCACCATGCAGCCCTGCATGGATCGTCTGCACGCCTTTGGCGTGCCTGTTTCCGCACGCATTATTTCCGCCCACCGCACGCCTAAAACCGCCGAAGCCTTTGCATCCAATGCAGAAAAAGAGGGCTTCGGCGTTGTTATTGCCGCCGCGGGAAAGGCCGCTCATCTGGCCGGGGTTCTGGCCGCCTATACCACCCTCCCGGTGATCGGGGTTCCCATTAAGACCTCCATGATGGGCGGGCTGGACAGCCTTCTCTCCATGGTTCAGATGCCCAAGGGAATCCCCGTGGCCTGCGTGGCGGTGGATGGAGCGGACAACGCCGCCATTCTGGCCGTCCAGATACTGGCCCTGTCCGACCCGGAGCTTGCCTCCCGTCTGACTCAGTTCAAATCGGATATGGCCAAGGAAGTGGCCGCCAAGGACGATAAATTGCAGGAGGATATGTAACCATGAGAAAGCTCATATACACTGGAAAGACCAAGGATGTATACGCCCTGGAAAACGGCAGCTATCTGCTCAAATTTAAGGATGACTGCACCGGAAAGGACGGGGTCTTCGATCCCGGTGAGAACGCCGTGGGGCTGACCATCGACGGGGTGGGCGATGTGAATCTCCGGATGTCCGTCTATTTCTTTGAGAAGATCAAGGCCGCCGGCATCAAGACCCACTTTGTCTCCGCCGATCTGAAGGAGACCACCATGGAGGTCCTGCCCGCCAAGGTCTTTGGACACGGCCTGGAGGTCATCTGCCGCCACAAGGCTGTGGGCAGCTTTATCCGCCGATATGGGGAGTACATTGCCGAGGGCGCTGATCTGCCCGCCTATGTGGAGACCACCTTTAAGAACGATGAAAAGGGCGATCCTCTGGTGACCAAGGACGCTCTGGTGGCCCTGGGCGTGATGACTGAGGAGCAGTATGACGACATCAAGGCCCAGACCCAGAAGATTACCCGGATTGTGGCGGATGACCTGAAGGAAAAGGGCCTGGTCCTCTACGACATCAAGTTCGAGTTCGGCTATGCCCCCGACGGCTCCGTCATGCTCATCGACGAGGTAGCCTCCGGCAATATGCGGGTCTATCGGGATGGTCAGTACATTGATCCCATGACCCTGTCCAAGCTTTTCTTCGCCTGAGTCCGGGCCATTATATACGAGTAGGAGAATCGGAACATGGGCGGATTTTTTGGCGCCGCTTCCAAGCGTGACTGTGTGCTGGATGTTTTCTTCGGGGTGGACTATCATTCCCACCTTGGAACCAAGCGAGGGGGAATGACCATCTTTGACCCCGCGGACGGCTTTCAGCGCCAAATCCACAACATCGAGAACACACCCTTTCGCACCAAGTTTGAGCAGGATCTCAGCGACTTCCACGGCCCCTCCGGAATCGGCTGTATCAGCGACACCGATCCCCAGCCTCTTCTGGTCCGCTCCCATCTGGGGCTTTACGCCATCACCACGGTTGGAATTATCAACAATTCCGACGCGCTTGTGGAAAAGTATTTTTCCGACCACGGTCATCAGTTTATGGCAATGAGTTCGGGCAAGGTGAACTCCACCGAGCTGACGGCGGCCCTCATCAACCAAAAGGATGATCTGGTTTCCGGCATCCTCCATGCCCAGGAGGAGATACAGGGCTCTATGACCCTTCTCATCCTCACCGATCAGGGCGAAATCATTGCCGCGCGGGACAAAATGGGGCGGCTGCCTGTTCTGATCGGACAAAATCAGGACGGCTGCTGTGTCTCCTTCGAGTCCTTCGCCTACCATAAGCTGGGGTATGAGAACGCCTACGAGCTGGGTCCCCGGGAGATTGTCCGAATCACTTCGGAGGGCTATGAGGTCCTCTCTCCCGCCGGGGAGCAGATGCGGATCTGTGCCTTCCTCTGGACCTATTACGGCTACCCGAACTCCAACTATGAAGGGGTCAATGTGGAGGTCATGCGGTACCGGAACGGGGAGATTATGGCCAGAGATGAGGTCCTTCGGGGAATGCTTCCCAAGGTGGACTATGTGGCCGGTGTCCCTGATTCCGGCATTCCCCACGCCATCGGCTTTGCCAATCGGAGCGGAAAGCCCCAGGCCCGCCCCTTTGTTAAATACACCCCCACTTGGCCCCGCTCCTTTATGCCCTCCAATCAGGAGGTCCGCAGCCAGGTGGCAAAGATGAAGCAGATCCCGGTCCCGGAACTGATTCAGGGGAAAAAACTCCTCTTTGTGGATGATTCCATCGTCCGCGGAACCCAGCTTCAGGAGACGGTGGACTTCCTCTATGAATCCGGGGCCGCGGAGGTTCATATGCGCTCTGCCTGTCCCCCCATCATGTACAGCTGCAAATATCTGAATTTTTCCCGTGGAAATTCCGACATGGACCTTTTGGCCCGGCGCACCGTTCAGGAGATCGAGGGGGACGAGGGGCAGAAGCACCTTGCGGAATACGCGGACGCGGGCACCCGAAGGGGGCAATGTCTCCTCCGCTCCATCTGTGAGCGGTTCGGTTTCGATTCTCTGGGTTATCAGTCTCTTGACGGCCTTCTGGAGGCCATCGGCATCGACCGCGGCAAGGTCTGTACCTACTGCTGGACCGGGCAGGAATGATGTGGCCCCGCCTTCACTTCCATCCTTTATTATCATTCTTTTGGAGGTTTTTGAGATGAAGAATTCTCACTCCGAGTCCTACGCCGCCGCCGGTGTGGATGTCACCGCCGGATATGAGGCGGTCAACCGCATCAAGCCTCTGGTGGAGTCCACCTATACAGACGGTGTTCTTGGAACCCTCGGCGGCTTCGGCGGTCTGTTTGCCCCCGATGTGGAGGGGATGAAAAAGCCTGTTCTGGTCTCCGGCACCGATGGTGTGGGAACCAAGCTGAAAATCGCCTTTCTCATGAACAAGCATGACACTGTGGGCATCGACTGTGTGGCCATGTGCGTCAATGATATCATCTGTTCCGGTGCCCTCCCCATGTTCTTTCTGGACTATGTGGCCGTGGGCAGGAATCAACCGGAGCGGGTGGAGCAGATTGTGGCCGGGGTCACCGAGGGCTGCCGTCAGGCCCGCTGCGCCCTCATCGGCGGGGAGACCGCCGAGATGCCCGGTATGTACGGTGAGGAGGAATATGATCTGGCGGGATTTGCCGTGGGACTGGTGGATCAGGAAAAGATGATCGACGGCTCCGCCCTTCAGGAGGGGGATCTGCTCATCGGCCTGCAATCCAACGGCCTGCACTCCAATGGCTTCTCTCTGGTCCGCAAGGTCCTGGGGGAGGATCCGGATGTCCTTCGCACCCATGTCCCCGAGCTGGGCTGTGCGCTGGGAGAGGAGCTTCTCAAGCCCACCCACATCTATGTCCGCGCCATCAAATGTCTTCGGGAGCGGGGGGTGACCGTCAAGGCGGTGAGCCACATCACCGGCGGCGGCCTCTACGAAAATGTCCCCCGGATGATGAAGGAGGGCCTCACCGCCGTCATCGACACCACAGCCTTCCCCATTCCCCCCATCTTTGAGCTGATCGCCCGAAAGGGCAGCATCCCCACCCGGGATATGTTCAATACCTTCAACATGGGCATCGGCCTGGTTATCGCCATTCCCAAGGAGGAGATCGGTCACGCAAAGGATGTTCTGGCTCTGGCGGGAGAAAAGGCCTATATCATCGGTTCCATCGCCAAGGGGGCCGAGGGTGTGATTTTGAAGTGACCGCCGCCGTTCGGTCCGCCCAATAGGAAGGGGAGGAGTTCCAATGAAAAAGATCGCTGTCCTTGTCTCCGGAGGAGGCACCAATCTTCAGGCCCTCATCGACGCGCAGGCCAGAGGGGAGATTCTCGGAGGCACGCTCTCTGCCGTCCTCTCCTCCAAGCCGGGGGTTCAGGCCCTGGAGCGGGCCGAGAGGGCGGGCATCCCCGGTTTCGTCCTCTCCCGAAAGGACTTTGTCAACAATCGGGCCATGACGGCAGCCTTGGTGGAAAAGCTGAAGGCGCTGGACATTGATCTGGTGGTCCTGGCCGGCTTTCTGCACATCCTTACCGAGGAGATGGTTGAGGCCTATCCCAACGCCATCCTCAATGTCCATCCCTCTCTCATCCCCTCCTTTTGCGGGGAGGGCTGTTATGGGCTCCATGTCCATGAGGCTGCCCTTTCCTACGGGGTGAAGATCACCGGGGCTACCGTCCACTTTGTGGATGAGAAAGCCGACGGCGGTCCCATCATCCTCCAGAAGGCGGTGAACATCCTGGAGGGGGACACCCCGGAAACCCTGCAAAGGAGAGTGATGGAGGAGGCCGAGTGGAAGATCCTTCCCCAGGCCGTCTCCCTGTTCTGTCAGGATCGTCTGACGGTGGAGGGCAGAATCGTCCACATCCGATGACCTTTTCCGTCCGGGCTGTCCTTGACAGGCACCCGGTCCATATGATATCTTAAAGTAGGCTGTATAACTGACGGAAGTGGGCGGACCACATGGAGTACAGCCGGTATGAATGCCGACCGTCTGGGCGCACCACAGAAGTGGTGCGCCCTTTTTGCTGAAAGAAATGTCATTCCCAGTTAAGGAGGATCTGCCATGCACACACAGGATCTCAAGGAAATTCTCACCCATCACCCCTACCCCGGACGGGGGATTGTTCTGGGGCGCTCTGTGGACAACCAAAAGGCTGTTCTGGCCTACTTTATCATGGGCCGCAGTGAAAACAGCCGAAATCGGATCTTTGCCCCCACCGAGGATGGGATTCGGACCCAGGCCTTTGATGCGTCCAAGATGACCGACCCCTCCCTCATCCTCTATCACCCTGTCCGTGTGGTGGGGGAATCCACCATTGTCACCAATGGGGATCAGACCGACACCATCCGGGACGGCCTTCTGGCGGGAAAGTCCTTTGCCGACGCTCTGCGGACCAGGGAATTTGAGCCGGACCCTGACAACTATACCCCCCGGATCTCCGGTCTGCTCCACAAGGACGGCAGCTTTGTCCTCTCCATTTTAAAGAGCGCAGACGGAGATCCCTCCTGCTGCTGCCGCTACTTCTTCCGCTATGACCACCCGCTGGCGGGAGAGGGGCGTTTTATCCACACCTATCAGGAAAATCGGGACCCCCTGCCCTCCTTTGAAGGGGAGCCTCGCCGGGTCTCCCTCACCGCCCCTGACGCCCAGACCCTTGCGGACGAGCTTTGGAGCCATTTGAATGAGGAGAACAGGGTTTCTCTCTTCGTGCAATATGTGGATCTTACCACCGGTCAGCGGGACGCTGTCACCATCAACAAACACGGTTGATCGAAGGAAAGGATGTCATCTATGACCGAACTGGAACTGAAATACGGCTGCAATCCCAATCAAAAACCCTCCCGCATCTTTATGAAGGATGGAAGCCGGCTCCCCCTCACCATCCTCAACGGAAAGCCCGGCTATATCAATTTTCTGGACGCCCTTAACTCCTGGCAGCTGGTAAAGGAGCTGAAGGAGGCCGCAGGTCTTCCCGCAGCCGCCTCCTTCAAGCATGTTTCCCCCGCCGGGGCCGCCGTGGGGCTTCCCCTCAGCCAGGTGGAGCGGGAGATCTATTTTGTGGAGCCGGATGCCCCTCTCTCCCCAATCGCCTGCGCCTACATCCGCGCCCGTGGGGCCGACCGTCTCTGCTCCTACGGGGACTGGGCCGCTTTGAGCGATGTCTGTGACGCCGCCACCGCCCGATATCTGAAGGAGGAGGTCTCCGACGGCATCATTGCCCCCGGCTATACCGATGAGGCGCTGGAGATTCTGAAAACCAAGAAAAAGGGCGGCTATAATGTGATTCGGATCGACCCCTCCTATGTCCCCGCCCCCCAGGAGTACAAGGATGTGTTTGGAATTACCTTCCAGCAGGGCCGGAACGACTTCCGAATTCATGAGGGCCTTCTGACGGAGATCGTCACGGAAAACCGGGACCTGCCTGACTCCGCCAAGCGGGATATGCTCCTCTCCCTTATCACCCTGAAATATACCCAGTCCAATTCCGTCTGTTATGTAAAAGACGGTCAGGCCATCGGGGTGGGGGCAGGTCAGCAGAGCCGGATTCACTGCACCCGTCTGGCGGGCCAGAAGGCCGACACCTGGCACCTCCGTCAGCATCCCAAGGTCCTGGCCCTCCCCTTCCTGGAGAACCTCCGCCGACCTGACCGGGACAACGCCATTGATGTCTACCTCTCCGACGAGTATGAGGATCTCCTGTCCGACGGAAGGTGGGAGCAGACCTTCCGGGTCCGTCCGGAGGTCCTGACCCGGGAGGAAAAACAGGCGTGGATAGCCGCCTTGTCCGGCGTAACCGTGGGCAGCGATGCCTTCTTTCCCTTCGGCGACAATGTGGAGCGGGCCAGAAAGTCCGGGGTCCAGTACATTGTGGAGCCAGGGGGGAGCATTCGGGACGACCATGTGATCCAGACCGCCAATCGGTACAAGATCACCATGTGCTTTACCGGGATGCGTCTCTTCCATCACTAATCGCGGAGAAAGGCGGAGGACAGAATGAATGTACTGGTCATTGGCGGCGGCGGACGGGAGCACGCCCTCTGCGCCGCGTTGAAAAAAAGCCCCAAGGTCACTGATCTGTGGTGTGCCCCCGGAAACGGCGGCATTGCGGCCCTGGCCCACTGTGTGGACAGAACGCCCACCGATATCCCCGGTATGGTGGCCTGGGCCAGGGAGAACAAAATGGATTTTGTGGTGGTGGCGCCAGACGACCCTCTTGCTCTGGGCATGGTGGATGCCCTGGAGGAGGCCGGGATACCCGCCTTCGGTCCCCGGAAGAATGCCGCCATTGTGGAGGCCAGCAAGGACTTTTCCAAATCCCTCATGGCAAAATACCACATTCCTACCGCCGCCTATGAGACCTTTACCCGACTGGACAAGGCTCTGGCCTATATTCGGGCCAAAGGCGCCCCCATTGTGGTGAAGGCTGACGGTTTGGCCCTGGGAAAGGGTGTGGTAGTGGCCTCCACGGTGGAGGAGGCGGAACAGGCGGTCCGGGAGATGATGGAGGATCGCAAGTTTGGGGACTCCGGCTCCAAGGTGGTCATCGAGGCGTGTATGAC
>JAHHSE010000057.1 GCA_020025395.1 Oscillospiraceae bacterium | reverse complement strand
CTTGGGTGGAATTCTCCTATTGAGTGCACTGTCCAATATGTTTGACAAACCTACAATAGGGAGCGGGAATGGAAACTTGAAGGGGGAATTTCAGAAAAGAAAGAAGCAGGGAAAAGAAAACAGGGGGCGTGATGAGAATAGGGGGAAGTCTTGACAAGCGGAGCCATTTTTCATATACTATTCTAAATGCTGTGAACAAGAGGAGTACCGTTTCCCCCGTGTGCAGAGAGAAGGCGGCAGGTGTGAGCCTTCCACGGAAAAACGGGAAGTCGCTTGGGAGCTTTCCCCCTGAAGGCCAGTAAGGGGGGGCGTATCCTGCGTTAAAGGAAAGAGTGCGGGCGGTCTGCGCCCGAATTCGGGTGGTACCACGGACCTTGTTCGCCCCGAGCCGTACGGCTCGGGGCGTTTTCGTGTTTGGGGGAGGCGGAAAACCGGACTGCCTGCAACCGCCCCGGAAAGAACAGGAGTCCTTCCCGGAGGGAAGATGAAGAAGAGGAGTGTGCCCAATGAAGAAAGAACTGCCCAAAGTGTATGAGCCTCAGGAGGTGGAAGGCCGCATCTATGAGATGTGGGAGAAAAACGGCTGCTTCCGGGGGCATCGGGACCCTGATAAAAAACCCTTTACCATCGTGATGCCCCCCCCAAATGTCACCGGACAGCTCCATATGGGCCACGCAATGGACGCCACCTTGCAGGATATCCTCATCCGTTTCAAGCGGATGGAGGGCTGGGAAGCGCTATGGGTCCCCGGTACGGACCACGCAGGCATCGCCACCCAGATCAAGGTGGAGGAGGAGCTGAGAAAGAACGAGGGTCTCAGCCGCCATGACCTGGGCCGGGAGGCCTTTTTGGAGCGGGTCTGGGACTGGAAGGCCCGGTATGGGGACCGCATTGTGGAGCAGCAGAAGAAGCTGGGCGCCTCCTGTGATTGGGAACGGGCCAGATTCACCATGGATGAGGGCCTGAGCAAGGCGGTCCGCCATGTGTTCGTCTCTCTGTACAAAAAGGGACTCATTTACAAGGGCAGCCGAATTGTGAACTGGTGTCCCCACTGTGTCACCGCCCTCTCGGACGCAGAGGTGGAATATCAGGACAAGCCCGGTCATCTGTGGCACATTAAATATCCCATCAAAGGAGAGGAGGGCCGCTATCTGGTGGTGGCCACCACCCGGCCCGAAACCATGCTGGGTGATACCGGCGTGGCGGTGAACCCCGGTGACGGGCGGTACGCCGATCTGGTGGGCAAGACCTGCATTCTGCCTCTGGTGGGGCGGGAAATGCCCATTGTGGCCGATGAGTATGTGGACCCGGCCTTTGGCACCGGCTGTGTGAAAATGACCCCCGCCCATGACCCCAACGACTTTGAGGTGGGGCTCCGCCACGATCTGGAATCCATTCGGGTGCTGGACGATTCGGGCAAGGTGACAGAGGGGTATGGGGCCTACTCCGGCATGGACCGCTATGAGGCCAGAAAGGCCATCGTGGCCGATCTGGAGGCCATGGGCTGTCTGGTAAAGGTGGAGGACCATCAGCACAATGTGGGTACCTGCTACCGCTGCGGCACCGATGTGGAGCCCATCATCTCCGCTCAATGGTTTGTGAAGATGGAGCCTCTGGCCGAAAAGGCGCTGAAGGCGGTCAATGAGGGGGGGACCCGCTTTGTCCCGGAACGCTTTGCCAAGACATATGTCAACTGGATGGAGAATGTCCACGACTGGTGCATCTCCCGTCAGCTCTGGTGGGGGCATCAGATTCCCGTCTGGTACTGCTCGGACTGCGGACATATGACGGTCTCCGAGACCGATCCCGCCGAGTGTGAGCAATGCCGCAGTCATCAGATCCGGCAGGACCCGGATGTGCTGGACACCTGGTTCTCCTCCGCCCTCTGGCCCTTCTCCACCCTGGGCTGGCCCGATGAGAAAAGCGAGGACTTCCGGTATTTTTACCCCACCGATGTGCTGGTCACCGGCTATGATATCATTTTCTTTTGGGTGGCCCGGATGATTTTCTCCGCCTGTGAGCATACGGGAAAGCCCCCCTTCCACACGGTATTCATCCACGGACTGGTTCGGGACGACAAGGGCAGGAAGATGTCCAAGTCCCTGGGCAACGGCATTGATCCCCTGGAGATGGCGCAGCGGTACGGAGCGGATGCCCTTCGGTTCAACCTGATTACCGGAAACAGCCCGGGGAACGATATGCGGTTTTATACCGAGCGGTGTGAGGCCATGCGGAACTTTGCCAATAAGATCTGGAACGCCAGCCGCTTTGTGATGATGAATCTCACCATCGACCAATGCGGCCTCCCGGAAAAGCTGGAGCTGGAGGACAAGTGGATTCTCTCCAAGCTGAACACCACCATCAAAGAAATGACCGAGAACCTGGAGAAGTACGAGCTGGGCGTGGCAGCCCAGAAAATCTATGACTTTATCTGGGACAACTACTGTGACTGGTATATCGAGCTGACCAAGGCAAGGCTCCAGGGTGGGGACGAGGCCTCCAGGATCAATGCCCAAAAAGTCCTCCTCTATGTCCTTACGGAGTTTTTGAAGCTCCTCCACCCCTTTATGCCCTTTCTCACGGAGGAGATCTGGCAGGCCCTGCCCCACCAGGGAGACTTTCTTATGCTCCAGGCCTGGCCGGTCTGCGATCCGGCCCTCGATTTCACGCGGGAGGAGAACACCATGGAGCAGGTTATGGAGGTTATTCGGGAGGTCCGAACCCGCAGGGCGGAGCTGAATGTGCCCCCCTCCAAGCGGGCTAAGATGACCATCGTGACCGAGAAGGGGGATCTGTTCCGGGCGGGGGAGGCCTTCCTCAAGCGTCTGGCCTATGCCAGCGAGCTGACCGTTACCCACACCGCCCCCGCCGATTCCTCCGGCATGGTGACCGCCGTGACCCAGGAAGCCAGGATCTTCATCCCTCTGGCCGAGCTGGTGGATCTGGCCAGGGAGAAGGCCAGGATGGAAAAGGACCTGGCAAAGAAGCGGGGCGAGCTCCAGAGTTTGGAGACCAAGCTGAACAACCCCGGCTTTGTGAACAAGGCACCCGCCCAGGTGGTGGAGGCCGAGCGGGAACGGGCCGAAAGGCTCACCGCTCTCATCACCAAAATGGAAGAACAGCTGGCTGCCATGTAACGACAAAAAGACCCATAACACTTGTGATAAAATCACCGTATACCAAAATCTGGTATACGGTGATTTTTTTCTTTCTCCGAGGTCTGCGGTCCTTGGGGGAGAGGGAGAGGAAAGGAGAGACAAGCTATGCCCATGACCTGTGACGGAGAGGGGCTGAACTTGACGCTGACCGTGACGGGAGAGGTGGACCATCACAGGGCCAAGGATCTGATGCGTCAGATTGATGGGGAGCTGGAGCGCACCCTGGCCCGGAATGTGACGGTGGACCTGTCCGGCGTGACCTTTATGGACTCCTCCGGCATTGCGGTCCTTCTGCGGATCTACCGCAGGACATCGGAGATCGGCGGAGAGGTGACGATTCGGGGCGTGCCGGATCAGGCGGGAAAGGTCCTGCGAACGGCGGGTCTGTTCAAACTGATGAAAATGGAGTGAGGGAGGTACATAGAAATGAAGCCCGTCAATGAAGTGAAACTGGATTTTTGGAGCCGATCCGCCAACGAGGCCTTCGCGCGGACGGCGGCAGCCTGTTTTGCGGCCCAGCTGGACCCCACATTGGATGAGGTAAACGACATCAAGACAGCGGTGAGTGAGGCGGTGACCAATGTCATCGTCCATGCCTATCCGGACTGCATCGGGAAGGTAATCCTGCGGCTTCGGCTCTTTGAGGACCATACGGTGGAGATTGTAATCAAGGATCATGGCGTGGGAATCCCGGATGTGGAAAAGGCCAGGGAGCCTCTCTTTACCACCGGGAGCGAGGAGCGGAGCGGCATGGGCTTTACCATTATGGAGAGCTTTACGGATTCCATGCGGGTCCGCTCCCAGGTGGGGAAGGGGACCACTGTGACCCTGCGGAAAAAGATCGCCCGACGCCTGGGCGGAAGCCATTGACCGGGGAGAGCACCGCTCTCCTGGAGCAGGCCCGGATGGGGGACAATGGGGCCTGTGAGGACCTGCTCACCGAAAATGTGGGTTTGATCTGGAGTGTGGTGCGGCGGTATTACGGCAGGGGGGTGGAGGCCGACGACCTCTATCAGCTGGGCTGTCTGGGGTTTCTCAAGGCGGTCCGGGGCTTTGATCCGGCCTATGGATGCCAGTTTTCCACCTATGCGGTGCCCAAGATCGCGGGGGAGATCAGACGCTTTCTCCGGGATGACGGCCCTGTTAAGGTGAGCCGGGCCCTGAAGGAGAGCGCCATGACCCTTCGGGCGGCACGGGACAGGCTCTCCCACCAGCTGGGGCGGGAGCCAACCCTGTCAGAGCTTTCGGCGGAGACCGGGATGGAGCCGGAGGAGATCGCGGCGGCGGATACCGCCGCCACGTCTGTGACCAGTCTGCAAAGCGAGACCGGGGAGGAGGGGCTGACCCTGGAGGGGATGCTCTCCGACGGAGCCGATATGGCGGAGGAGATCGCCGAGCGGGTCACCCTCCGGTCGGCCATTGATGCCCTCCCGGAACGGGAGCGGCAGGTGGTTTTTTTGCGGTATTACCGCAGCTTTACCCAGGAGCAGACCGCCCGTGTCATCGGGGTCAGCCAGGTTCAGGTCTCCCGTATTGAGAAAAAAGCCATGGAGACGCTGCGCCGAATCCTGGACTCGGCCTAGAAGGGAGAGGGGAAGCCGCAAGCCGGCGGCCCCTCTTTTTTGCCCCCGGAAGAAAATGTTGCAATATGCAATATGTTTACACATATTGCAGATTGAGATATAATAAATCCGGTGATAAAATGGCTGCCTTTGGTGAGCTTGTACGAGAAAAAAGGATCAAAAGAGACTTGAGCCAAAATCAATTGGCCAGACAGCTTGGAATTTCCCATTCCTATATGAATCAGATTGAGAGCGGGGCGAGAAATCCCAACTTTTCCCTTCTGAATCGGATCTGTAAGGTGCTGGAAATTTCCCTGCCCTGGGAGGAGACGAATGCAGCACACGGAAGACAAACAGGAGACGGATAAGGAACCCGTCTTATATCTCGTAGTGCCCTGTTACAATGAGGAGGAGGTCCTGCCGGAGACCGCCCGCCGCCTGAAGGAGAAACTCTCCGCCCTGGTGGAGCGGGGGAAGATTGGGAAGGGCAGCCGGATTCTCTTTATCAATGACGGCTCCAGGGATCGGACCTGGGCGCTGATCTCCCGGATGCACCGGGAGGACCCCCGGATTTCCGGGGTCAATCTCAGCCGGAACCGCGGGCATCAAAACGCTCTGCTGGCGGGGCTGATGACGGCGAAGGACCGCTGTGACATGGCCATCTCCATGGACGCGGACCTGCAGGACGATGTGGACGCTGTGGATGAAATGGTGGACAAGTATCTGGGGGGCTGTGACATCGTCTATGGGGTGCGCTCCTCCAGAAAAAAGGATACCTTTTTCAAACGCTTCACGGCGGAGGGCTTTTACCGGGTGATGAACGCCCTGGGGGCGGAGACCATTTTCAATCATGCGGACTATCGGCTGATGTCCCGGCGGGCTTTGGAGGGGCTGTCCCGGTTTCGGGAGGTGAACCTCTTTCTCCGGGGGGTGGTCCCCATGGTGGGCTATCCCTCCGATCTTGTGGAGTACGAGCGGGGGGAACGCTTTGCGGGGGAGAGCAAGTATCCGCTTAAGAAAATGATTGCCTTTGCCATGGAGGGGATCACCAGTCTGTCCACCAGGCCCATCCGGTGCATCACCGGCCTGGGATTTCTCGTCTTTCTGGTGAGCATCGCCATGCTGATTTACTCCGTGATCCGCTGGGCTGGGGGAGATACGGTCAGCGGCTGGGCCAGCGTGATCTGCTCCGTGTGGGCCATTGGGGGTCTTATCCTGCTGAGTCTGGGGATCATTGGAGAATATATTGGAAAGATCTATTTAGAGACCAAGGACCGACCTCGATTTCTGATTCAGGAGGTGTTGGATCATGAAGGATAAGCTGCTGGGAAACAGCTTCTTCCGCTTTCTTTTGGTGGGGGTGGGGAACACGGTTCTGTCTGCCGCCATTGCCTTTGGGCTGTATAATCTGGCCCGCTGGCACCCGGTGCTTTCCTCCGCCATCGCCTATGTGGCGGGGGCAGTGATGAGCTTCTTCCTCAATCGGGTCTTTACCTTCCGTTCGGAGGAGGAACTCAAAAAATCCGCCATGAAGTTTGCCATCAATGTGGCGGTCCTCTGGCTGATTACCACCCCCTTCCTCCAGCCCCTGCTGACAAAACAGCTTCAGGGGATTTTTGTGGAGCGGTGGGCCAACAATGTCTCACTGGTCATCTGCATGGCGCTTTATACCGTCTTAAATTATCTGGGACAGAGATTTTTCGCCTTCCGCAAAAATATTTGAGAAAAGCCGCCCCTTCCCATCAGCTATGGGAAGGGGCGGCTTTTCTGCGGGGAGTCAGACCTTTCTGTCTTCTTCCTCTTCAGTGGAAGTCTCGGGTGCTTCCTGGGAGACACTCTCGTCCTGAGCGACGGCCTCCTCCTGGAAGGATACCTCCTCAGGGGCCACCTCGGTGACCACAGGACACTCGGAGACAGAAGGCTGATTGCCGGCGGCCCGGATCTCCTCGGCCCTGGCGTTGTTGCTCTCGATCACGGCCTTGGAGGCGGTAATCTTCTCACAGAGGGCGGCATAGGGGGCCTCTGGGGTCATGCCCCGTTCCGCATAGTAGAGCCTGCCGATTTCGGTATAGGCCTTCTTGATGGCATCCTCCTCCGCGGAGTTATCCAGCTTTAGTTTTCCGATCTCCGCCAGCTCCCTGCCCTTGGCTACACTGGTCTGCGCCAGCTCCCTGCCCATTGCCACACCGGTCTGGGCCAGATCGGTGGCTTTTTCTTTAAATGTATCGAAAAAAGACATCTCATTACCTCCTAGATATTAACATGGGACGGGTTTCCTGATGATGGTAGTCTACTCTATTTTCTCCCCGGACGCAAGGGGAAGGACGGGGATTTAACCCAATTTTAAGGATGTACCACACAGCAGAGAAGTATTCCTCCTCCGTCCGCAAAAAGGAGGGGGGCTTGAACCGGGCTTATTTCTTCCAGAAGGACCAGAATCCTTTCCGCTTTTGGGTCTCCCGGCCGTCTGTCGCAGGGTGGGCGGCCGGTTTGGCGTCGGCGGGCTGGGTGAGACGGCGGATGGCCTGAAGGGCTTCCTCATCCCCCTGGTCGGCAGCCAGCTGATAGTAGTGAATGGCCTGCTTCAGATCCACATCCGTTCCGGTTCCGGTCTCATAGCAGACAGCCAGGTTAAACTGGGCCCGCTGATATCCCTTGTCCGCCGCCATATGGTACCATTGGACCGCCGCAACCTGGTCCTGCTCCACCCCGATTCCTGAGTCCAGACACCAGGCCAGATTGCAGGCCCCTACCGGGCTGCCCAGCTCGGCGGCACGCCGGTAAAGGCGGGCCGCCTCCGCCTGATTCTTCTGGACGCCTCGACCAAACTCATAGCAGTAGCCCAGATTACATATGGCACGGGCATTTTCCTGTTCCGCCGCCAGGCGATAGAGGCGGACCGCCTCCGCCGCATCCTGAGGAACTCCATGGCCGGTCTCGTAGCAGTATCCCAGGTTGACCTGCCCACGGGCGTTGCCCTGATCCGCGGCAAGGCGGTACCAGCGGGCGGCCTCATCGAAATTTTTCTGGACCCCGTGACCGCTGTCACAACACCAGCCGTAATTACACATGGCGGGGACATAGCCAAGTTCTGCGGAATGCTTATAGAGGTCGGCGGCCTTGCCCCAGTCCTGCTCTACGCCGTTGCCGCACTCATAACAGTAGCCCAGATTGCAGAGAGCCCTGGGATAGTTTTGGTCGGCGGCCATCTGATACCATTTGACTGCCATTTTGTAGTCCTGCTCCACCCCGATCCCTTCATCGTAACAATAGCCGAGATTGCACTGGGCACGGGGAAACCCGTTGTCAGCGGCGATTTGATAGAGGCGGGCGGCCTCTCGTGCATCCTTTTCCACCCCGATGCCGAACTCGTAAAAACGGCCCAGATTACAGAGGGCGAGAGGGTCGTTCTGAGCGGCGGCGAGACGATAGAGCCGCACGGCTTCCGCATCGTTCCGCTCGGTGCCCTGACCGATTTCGTACATGAGGCCCAGATTGACCTGGGCACGGGAGCTGCCGCGGTCCGCGGCGAGACGGTACCAGTGGAGGGCGGCATCGTAGTCCTGCTCCACGCCGCTGCCGGATTCACAGCACCAGGCGTAATTGCACATGGCGGCGACATAGTCAAGCTCGGCGGCGGCTTTATAGAGGGCGGCGGCCTTGACCCAGTCCTGTTCCACGCCGTTGCTGTACTCATAGCAGAGGCCCAGGTTGCAGAGTGCCCTTGGATACTCCTGATCGGCGGCCATCTGATACCACTTGACCGCCATCTTGTAGTCCTGCTCCACTCCGATCCCCTCATCGTAACAATAGCCAAGATTGCACTGGGCACGGGGGTTGCCCTCCTCCGCGGACAGCCGATAGAGCCGAACGGCCTCCTGCTTGTCCTGGGGGACCCCGATGCCAATCTCATAGCAGAATCCGAGATTACAGAGGGCGCTGGGATCCCCGGCTTCGGCGGCCTGACGATAGAGCTGGGCGGCCTTGCCGGGGTCAGGCTGGATTCCGTCGCCCTGCTCATAGCACACACCCAGATGACAGAGGGAGGGGGGGTAGCCTGCGTCGGCGGCGATTTGATACCAGTGGATGGCGGCCTCCATATCCCGCGCTACCCCAAAGCCCCGCCGATAGCAGTCGGCAAGGCTGTGGCAGGCGGGGATAAAGTCCTGTTGAGCGGCCTGACGAAAACAGATAAAGGCCTTTTCGGGATCGGGCTTCTCGATGCCGATGCCGAACTCATAGCAGAC
>JAHHSE010000056.1 GCA_020025395.1 Oscillospiraceae bacterium | reverse complement strand
GACGGACCCGGTGGAGGGGGCGGCCCTGGCTGCCGCCATCATTGAAAGCGCCCGGAGTCTGGGGGCCTGCGTGGCGGCCACCACCCACTATGCGGAGCTGAAGGTCTATGCCATGACCACACCGGGGGTGCAGAATGCGTCTTGTGAGTTCGATGTGGATTCTCTGGCGCCCACCTATCGGCTCCTCATCGGCATTCCCGGCAAGTCCAACGCCTTTGCCATCTCTCGGCGGCTGGGGCTTCCCGGCTACATCATCGATAAGGCGGCGGCCCGCCTGGATGCGGAAAATGTCCGTTTTGAGGATGTGCTTACCCAGCTGGACCGCCAGAGACAGGAGATGGAGCGGGAGAAGGATGCCGCCCGGAAGCTCCGGCTGGAGATTGAGGAGAATTCCAAAATCAGCCGGGCATATCGGGAAAAGATGGAGGCGGAGCGGCAGAAGGCTGCTGACAAAGCCAGGGCAGAGGCCAGAGCCATTTTGGACGAGGCCAGGGATGCCGCCGACCGGACCTTCCGGGAGCTGGACCGGATGCGCCGCCAGCAGGAAAAGCAGGCGGCGGACTGGCAGTCCACAAACAACGAGCGGGCAGAGCTGCGCCGAGCACTCAACGATGCGGATGCGGCCCTGGGAAAACGGGCTGAACCGGAGGCTCCGCCCAAGCTCCGGGATGCGGTAGCGGGGGATGAGGTGGAGCTGGTCTCCATGGGGACCAAAGCCACCGTCTTGTCCGTCAATAAGGACGGTTCCCTCCAGCTTCAGGCGGGGATTCTGAAAATCAGCGCCAAGCAGGAGGAGGTCCGGGTGCTGGAGGGGCCTTCCGCCGCCAGGAAACAGGCCAAAAGCATTGTCCAGCGGGCGGAGCACAGGCTGAGAACCTTCAAGACCTCCCCGGAGGTGGATCTGAGAGGCATGATGACCGATGAGGCCATTGCCGCCATGGACATCTTTTTGGACAATGCCATGATGGCCCATCTGGAACAGGTCTTCATCATCCATGGCAAGGGGACGGGAGCGGTCCGAAAGGCGGTGCGGGAGCATCTGAAAAGAAGCCGCTATGTCAAATCCTTCCGCCCCGGACAGTATGGGGAAGGGGAGGACGGTGTGACGGTGGTCACGCTGAAATGACAGAAACAGAGATTCCCCCGGAAGAGTGTTCAGCAGGGCAAACTTTGTGGAAAATACCATTGACGAGTCAAAAGAAATTTGGTATGCTATGGATAGCATTAGAGGTATTTAGGGGGATTAGAAAATGTATATCAAAGAGGCTGTTGTCAACAACCAGGTGGGTCTGCATGCCCGCCCTGCCACATTTTTTATTCAGAAGGCCAACGAGTTTAAAAGCTCCATCTGGGTAGAGAAAGAGGAGCGCCGGGTGAATGCAAAGAGCCTGTTGGGTGTCCTCTCGCTTGGAATTGTAAAAGGAACCGGCATTAATCTGATTGCGGATGGTCCTGACGAGCAGGAGGCTGTGGAGGCCCTCATCAAACTGATCTCCAGCGACTTCGCCGAATAAGAACATAAAAAAACAGCGCCCCGGAAAGCAAAGGTACAAGCTGATGAGCGGCACCGCAGATGCCGCCGCAGGATGTATAAGCTTTCCGGGGCTTCTATTTACGAGTGCGCAAGAAAAGCCAAAGAGAGAACCGATTCCTGTTTTTTCGGAAGTCCGGAGGAAGCGCCTCCGGCTGGGACGGGATATCGGAGCAGAGAGAAGGGATGCGTATGGCAATCGTGGGGGAGAGAAAAGCGCCGGAAAGGGAGAAGCCCAAGACATGGCGCGGGAATCCGGTACTCTGGAATCTGCTGACGCTCCTGTCCCCATTGGTGATTTTGTTTTCCGTCCAGCTGATTACCCTGCAGGAGGGGGGGCGGGTGGCGGAATGGGCTCAGGCTGCACCGGGGATGGTTCTGGTGACTTACCTGGTTCTTTTGGCCTGCCAGCAGCTGATCACATCGATTACAGGGAGCCTGTTTTTCCCGGTGCTTCTCCTGTCCCTTTGCTCGGTCGGGCTGGCGTTGGTCAGTCATCTAAAGGAGCGCATGAACGGCAGTCCCCTCCTCATCAGTGACTTGGCCATGGTCGGTCATGCGGGGGACATTGCTTCTTTTTTGGTGCCGGATGTGGAGCTGGGGAGGGCAGTCCGTGTGGCTTTGGGTCTTTTGGGCGGTCTGCTGCTGCTCATAGGACTTCTTGCTCCCGGAAAAGCCAAAGTGAGACGATGGCGGGGGAGGCACCGGATCTGCGTCGGTCTGTGCTGTATTCTGTTCATGGGGGTGACCCTCTGGCCCAAAAACGCCGGAGCCTTCCTCGGGGGGAGGGAGGAGGAGACCCAGGCGGAGCGGAATGAGCGTCTGGGTCTGTTGGCGGGGCTCTATGCGGGACTGCTGGCAAGTCAGGTGGCTCCGCCGAATGCTTATACGGAGGATAACATGAATCAGCTGGTGGTGGAGGCCGGGGCCCATGTTCACATCCGGGTACCCGCCCGGCAGCCCCATGTGGTGCTGCTGATGTCGGAGAGTTTCTGCGATCCCTCGGTCATGCTTCCCCAGGTCACCTTTCAGTCAGATCCCATCCCCAACTATCACAGACTGACGGAGTCCTTCCCCTCCGGGGACTTTCTTTCCAATACCTATGCCGGGGGTACGGGAAATGTGGAGATGGAGGTCCTCACCGGGATCCCTCTTGGTCTGGTGGGGGAGGGGGAGGACCTGACCTCCTTGAGGGACCCGGCCGTATATGATCGAATTCCCTCCATTGTCCGGGCATTTCGGAGCCAGGGCTATGCCACCGAGTTTGTCCACTCCTATACCGACCGACTGTATCAGCGCTCCAACCATCTGCCGCGGATGGGCTATGAGAAGACGCTGTTTGCCTCTGACTTTCCGGCGGATGCCCAGCGGGACGGCCCCTACCTCACCGATCTGGCTCTGGCGGAAAAGATGATTTCCGAGTTTGAGGGAAGGGACAGGAGTCGGCCGCTCTTTCTATTCGGACTGTCCATGGAAAATCATCAGCCTTACTTTACGGATAAATTTGACGGCCCCTCCGGTCTGAAGCCGGCCAGCGACAAGCTGACCACCGGGGAGCTTGGAGTGGTGGATGCCCTGGCCCAGGGTCTGAATGGGGCGGACGCAGGTCTGGGAGCTTTGGTAGACTACTTTTCCGACTGTGAGGAGCCGGTGCTGCTGGTCTTTTGGGGGGACCACCTGCCCGGCCTGTCTCTGGGGCAGGAAGCCGCCGTCTATTCTAAATTGGGTTATGTGGAGACGGTGGACACCAACAGCTGGGATGCGGAAACCATGAAAAAAATGCACACCACCCCCTATCTGGTATGGAGCAACTTTCATGCTGATCTGGAGGTTCCGAATCCCCTCAGCGCTCTGACGCTGGGCGCAAAGATCCTGGAGTGGGCAGGGGCGGAACGCCCCCTGTTCTTTGAGTGGAATGCCCTGGCCGCACAGGAGACGCTGCTTTACCGCCAGCGGCTCTTCGTGGACGGGGATGGGGTTCCCTATCAAACGATTCCGCAGAAGGCGGAGGAGACGATGGACGCCTATCGGAATCTGGTGTATGATCTGCTCTATGGCGAGGGCTATGTATCTGAAGAAATGGCGGTTCTGCCCTCCCAGCAGAGGATGCAGCGGAGCAGGAAAGAGAGGGGCCTCACCCCTTTTTGACAGGGGATTTGGAATCATTGAAAAAGGGTCTTCCGCAGAATCTGCATTCTGCGGAAGACCCTTTTGGTGATGCAAGTCAAACCACCCCGATGTCTTCCAGGGCGCGCCGAAGCCGCCGCCATTCTTTCAGCAGCTGGTCCCGCTTGACTTCACCGGCAGGAGTGATCCGATAATATTTTCGCTTGGGACCCCCAGAGGTCTCCCCGTCATACCGCTGGGTGAAGCCGTTTTTACAGAGACCCCGGATCAGGGCGTAAACAGCGCTCTCTTGAGTGTCAGGAAAGCTCTCGTGAATACGGCGAAGGATTTCATAGCCATACAGATCCTCCTGCGTCATCAGATAGAGCAGACACAATTCGATCAGTTCTTTTTTCAGCATAGCGCCTTCCCCGTGACAGCCAATCCGGCAGCGCCCAGTACACCCAGCTTTAAAGCGTGGATGGTCCACCAGTAGGGGACAGAAGTATCCAGAGAGAGGGAGCATAAGACAGACAGGACCAGCACGGCTTCCATGAGTACCGTGGCCCCCAGCAGATAGAGGGCGCACCAATGGCGGTCAGAAAGCCGGGCCAGCACCAGACCGGAGACGCTGAAAAGGGCGGAGACCGTTCCGGCGAGCAAAAGGATCAAACGGGCTGTCATTCCATACCGCTCCGGGGGAAGAAAGGTCCAAAGCCCTGAGAAAAGCCCGGTCATACTGGCAGCCGCCACAAGAACCGCCGCAAAGGCCAATAAAACCACTCCCAATGCGGGGAACAGGCCTTTTGGAAGGGGGGCTTTCTCCTCCTTGTGCCGGGGAAGAAAGGTGAAAAAGGCGATTCCGGCCCCCAGGAGGAGCAGGAGGAAGAGGGGGAGAAAGGGAGGGCTGGAGAAAGCGGCCTTTATGAGCCACAGCTCCGGAATCAGCAGACAAAAGAGCATCCCCCCAAAGGCCCACAGCCATCGGTGATAGGTGCGGGGCTCCACCAGCTGTTTGGCGGCCCGAAGAGGGTCCCCCAGATCCGCTACCAGGGCGGATTCCTTTTCCCCGGAATACCGGGAGAGGATTTCCTCATAGTCGGAAAGGGTCTCGTCTGCCTCCGCCTTAGGAAGGGTCCAGCGCACGATTCGGGAGAATTTTTTAAAATAGGTTTTCTGATTCATTCCATATCCTCCTTCTACTGTGAAAATATCTACTGATAAAAATATAGTAGTTCCATTTGAAATATAGCACAGGGCAGGGAGAATGTCAAGGGGCCATAGGGATTGGGGTCGAAATTCCCTTTCTTCAGGGCTTTTTCTTTACAAAATCATGGTGGGATGCTATGATGGAGTTTATGAGACTGCGGAAGAAAAGGGGGGGATGGAATGGTGCCGGGCAAGAAGACTGAAAAGGGTAAGAGCTGGAGTCAGATCTGTCAGTCGGAAGGGTTCCGGGCGCTGAAGGAAAAGGCCCACAGCCTGCCCTTGAAGCCTGGGGTCTATATCATGCAGGACGAGAAAAATACCGTGATCTATGTGGGAAAGGCCAAGGCCCTGAAAAACCGGGTCAGTCAGTATTTTCAGGATTCCGCCACCCATACGGAGAAGACCCGTGCCATGGTGAGTCAGATTCATCACTTTGATGTCATTATCACCGACAGCGAGTTTGAGGCTCTGGTATTGGAATGCGCCCTCATCAAGCGGCACAAGCCCCACTATAACATTCTGTTGAAGGATGACAAGGGCTATCCCTATATCCGCCTGGATGGGAGGGAGCCTTATCCCAGGTTCTCCATTGTCACCCGACCGGCGGAGGATGGGGCCAGATATTTTGGCCCCTATGGAAGCAGAGGGGCCACCCAGGGAATCGTGGATGCTCTCTGCGCCGCCCTGAAGCTTCCCACCTGCGGAAAGAAGTTTCCCAGGGACATTGGGAAGGAGCGGCCCTGTCTCAACCACCATATGGGCCGCTGTGACGGCTGGTGCCGTCCGGAAAAGACAGAGGAGGAGTTCCGGGATACCATCGGACAGGCCATCCGCCTTTTGGAAGGGAAATTCAAGGAGGTAGGGGAGGAGCTGTTGGGGGAGATGGAGCAGGCGGCGGAGGAGCTTCGCTTTGAGCGGGCCGCCCAGCTTCGGGATCGGTATCGGGCCATTGAACTGCTGGGGAAGCGGCAGAAGGTGGTGGCGGGTTCTCTGGCGGATACCGATGTGATCGGCTACCACAGAGGGACGGCCAAGAGCTGCTTTGTGATTCTCCACTATTCTGATGGAGAGCTGGCCGCCAAGGATATGGAGCTGATGGGAACTCCCATGGAGGGGGAGGACAGCCGGGTGATTTCCGCCCTGGTGGGACAATACTATCTGTCCAGAGCGGTGATGCCGACCCAAATCCTTCTCCCGTGTGAGTTGGAGGACGAGGTTTCTCTGACCAGAATGCTGTCGGGGCAGGCGGGCAGGCGGGTGAATCTGATCACTCCCCGGCGGGGGGCCAAGGCGGACCTCATCCGTCTGGCCAACACCAATGCGGTGGAGGAGGTGGAGCGGGCCACCGACCGGGAGGAGCGCCAGTCCAAGCTGATGGAGGCGGTGGGGAAGCTGCTGGGCCTTTCTGAAACACCCCGCCGCATGGAGGCCTATGACATCTCCAACACCGGGAGAGACGACATTGTGGCCTCTATGACGGTATTTGTGGATGGGAGACCCCGGAAGCGGGATTACCGCCATTTTAAGCTCAAGGATCTGGATGGGCCGGATGACTACGCCTCCATGCACCAGGTCCTCACCCGCCGATTTCGCCGATATCTGGATGGAGATGAGAAATTCGGCATCCTGCCGGATCTTCTCCTCATTGACGGCGGCACCGCCCATGCGGGGGTGGCTCAAGGGGTACTGGAGGAGCTGGACCTGACCATTCCTGTCTTTGGCATGGTGAAGGATGACCGCCACCGTACCCGGGCACTGGTAAACCCGGAGGGGAGAGAGATCGGCATCCAGCAAAATCAGGCCATCTTCTCTCTGATCGGTCAGATTCAGGAGGAGACCCACCGTTTTGCCATTGAATTCAATCGGCTCCAGAGAAGGGGACGGGTCCAGGGGTCGGTGCTGGATGAGATCCCCGGAGTAGGCCCCAAGAGAAGGGCGGAGCTGCTGAAGCAGTTTAAAAGCGTGAAGGCGGTGAAGGAGGCCTCGGAGGGTCAGCTTGCCCAGGTGGTGGACAAGCGGACCGCCCAAGCGGTCTACGGCTTTTTCCACACCCGGCCCCGGGAGGGCTGACAGAACAGCGAAAGGAGCATGGAGCGTATGCGTGTGATTACAGGGAGCGCCAGAGGGCGGAAACTTAAGGAACTGCCAGGGCTGGACACCCGGCCCACCACAGACCGGGTTAAGGAATCCATTTTTAATATCATTCAATTTGATGTGGAGGGCCGGAAGGTTCTGGATCTGTTTGGGGGGAGCGGACAGCTCTCCATTGAGGCCCTCTCCCGCGGGGCGGCGGAGGCCACTCTGGTGGAGTGGAATCCCGCCGCGGTCCGGATCATCCGGGAAAATGTGGAGAGCTGCCGCTTTACGGACCGGACTCGGATTCTGTCCACCGATGCCATGACCTTCCTCTCTGGCTGTCGGGAGAAATTTGACCTTCTGTTTCTGGACCCTCCCTATGAGGGACCCCTGATGGAGCAGAGTCTGGAACAAATTGCCGTAATTGACATTGTAAGCAAAAATGGTATAATAGTGTGCGAAACTGCCTTGGAAAAGGAACTTCCGCAGCTGCCGGACCCCTATGAGAAGGGGAGAGAGTACCATTACGGAAAGATCAAGGTGACTGTTTACCGCAGAAAGGCGTGAATCCAATGGCTAAGACACAGCAAACCATTGCTATCTACCCCGGCTCATTTGACCCCATCACTTTGGGGCATTTGAATATCATCAAACGGGCGGCGGTTTTGTTTGATAAGCTCATCGTATGTGTCATGGTGAATTCGGAGAAGAACGGTCTGTTTTCCTATGAAGACCGGGCGGCTCTGATTCAGAGGGTGATCGACGGGGCGGGACTCACCAATGTGGAGGTGGACTGCTCCACAGAGCTTTTGGTCGCCTATGCCAAACGGAAAAAGGCCAGGGCCTTAATCAAAGGACTGAGGGCGGTCTCTGACTATGAGAAGGAGGCCCAGATGGCGCTGATTAATCGGAAGCTGAATCCCAAGCTGGATACCCTGTTTCTCACCTCCAGTGAGAAGTATACCTATCTCAGCTCCACCGTTGTAAAGGAGATGGCCTACTATGGGGCGGACCTGCGGGACTTTATCCCTCGGGAGATTGTAGACGATGTGAGGGAAAAGATCAACAGTAGGAGGACAAACTGATGGCCAGTGGTGTAGATGAATTGTTGGATATGCTGTACAGCATGATTGAGGAGGCAAAAAACCTGCCCCTCTCCAGTGATAAATGTATCATAGAGCGGGAGCAGGCCCTGGACCTGCTGGATGATCTGAAGGCGCAGTTTCCCATGGAGCTGGCGGAGGCCCAGAAGCTGGTGGCGGCCCGTGGGGATTACATCGCCTCCGCCAAACGGGAAGCGGATTTGATCCGCCAGCAGGCGGAGGAAAAGGCCAAGCAGATGATCGCGGAGGATCAGATTTTGAATGTGGCCAAGCAGAAGAGCAATGAGATGATTCGCCTTGCGGAGGAGCGGAGCCGGGAGCTGCGAAAGGCGGCAAACGAGTACTGCGAGGATGCCTTGAAGCGCACCGAGGAAGCGGTGGCGGAGGCCTTTGATGAGATCAAAAAGTCTCGGATTCGCTTTCGGGCAGCGGCCGGGGGTGTCCCCTCCGCCTCTTCCGGTCAGAGCCGGGTCTACGATGCCGAGGCGGAGCAGGACTGAGAGAGCGTGTCAAAAAGCCTCCCAAAGAAATCAGATTTTCCTGGATCGTGTGGGGAAGCTCGACGGGGCAAAGCCTGCCTCAAATGGGATCAAATGCCCGACAGCTCTTGCAAAGCAAGGGCTGTCGGTGAGCGATGGGAAAAGTCACGGACTTTTTCGACAGCCTGAGGCACTGCGGAATACCGCAGTGCCTTTTCATAGGAGGAAATCAGATGAAGACAGAAAAGCTATACTACCAGGATTCCTTTTGTCGGCGGTTTACCGCCGCTGTGCTGGACTGCCGGGAGGAAAAGGGAGGGTTTCAGGTGATATTAGACCGTACCGCCTTCTATCCAGAGGGGGGTGGCCAGCCCGCTGACCAGGGTACACGGGGGGCGGCCAGAGTCCTGGATGTGCGGGAAAGGGAGGGGGAGATCTGCCATCTCTGCGACCGTCCCCTGACGGTGGGAGAGG
>JAHHSE010000055.1 GCA_020025395.1 Oscillospiraceae bacterium | reverse complement strand
GCTCTATGTGGCCATGACACGGGCCAGAGAGAAGCTGATTTTGACCTGCGCGCTCTCCAATGGTGAGAAGAAGCTGGCGGCCCTGGCCCCCTGGGCCACTCATCCGGTGGCGCCGGAATGTCTGGAGAGCTGTCAGTCGGCGGGGGAATGGGTCCTTCTCTCCGCCCTGGCAAGACCGGACGCGGGGGAGCTTCGCCGTCTGGCGGGGGTCCTCCATCCCCCGGCCCCGGAGGTGGAGAGCACCTGGGACATTCGAATTCTTACCCCCACCCAGGAGGGGATCTGGGTGAGCGCAAAGGAGGAGCCCGGAGAAGAAGACCTTTCCGAACAGCTGGGACGGGCCTACCGCTGGACCTACCCCCATGAGGGGGCGGTGGATACCCCCTCCAAGCTCACCGCCACCCAGCTCAAGGGGCGGGAGATGGATCGAGAGGCGGAGGAGGCGGCGGAGAGACCGCCCAAGCCCCGGACCTTTTATCGGCCCCGTTTTTTGCAGGAGGCCGGGCTGACCCCCGCCGAGCGGGGAACCGCCATCCATATGGCCATGCAGTATCTTGACTTTCATAAGACCGGGAGTGTGGAGGAGATCGCCGGGGAGCTGGATCGGCTGGAAAAGCGGCAGTTTCTCACCCCGGAGCAGAGGGCGGCCGTCCCGCCGAAAAAACTGCTGGCCTTTTTTACCTCCCCCACCGGACAGGAGCTTTTGTCCGCCCCCCTTCTGGAGCGGGAATTCAAATTTTCCCTCCTGGAGGATGCCGAAGGATACTACCCCCTGGCCGGGGCAGGGGAGCAGGTCCTCTTCCAGGGTGTCATCGACTGCTGGTATGAAAACGGGCAGGGGGAGATCACCGTGCTGGACTTTAAGACCGACCGGGTGCCGGACCCGGCCCGCTACGCCCCCCAGGTGGGGGCTTACGCCAAGGCGCTGGAACGGATGACGGGAAAGCCTGTGACCCGAAGGCTTCTCTATTTCTTTGCGGATGGATCGGTCCATGCGGTGTGAAGAAAAATCGTTTTTTCGGAAAAACCCCTTGCTTTTTCTGACAACCTGTGGTAATATACCAAATGCGCTTATCACGCATCAATTTTGGTGCGATTTCTATTTTTGGCGAAGAAAGAGGTGAACACAAATGAAGGCAGGCATCCATCCCGAATACAGCCAGACCACCATCCGGTGCGCCTGTGGCAATGTCATCGAGACCGGTTCCACCAAGCAGGACATCCGCGTGGAAATTTGCTCCAAGTGTCACCCCTTTTTCACCGGCAAGCAGAAGGTCGTGGACACCGGTGGCCGTGTCAGCCGCTTCAACAAGAAGTTCGGCCTGGACAAGAAGTAAATTTTATGTCCAAGATGAAAAGCCCGCACCAGAGGTGCGGGCTTTTTCCGTATTTGCCTCACAGCCCTTCCGTTTTCCGGTGATTGGGCATATAATAAAAAGGTTCAGAAAATACCATCCGGGGAGGAAAAATCATGCTGCATCAGATTGACCCAAAGACTTTGACAGAGAATGTCTTTTCCCTGATCGGGGATCGGTGGACCCTGATCACGGCGGGGACCAGGGAGGCCTGCAACACCATGACAGCCGCCTGGGGCGGACTGGGGGTGCTTTGGAAGAAGCCGGTCGCAACCATCTTTGTGCGCCCCCAGCGGCATACCTACTCCTTTGTGGAGGGTTCGGAATACTTTACCCTCACCTTCTTTGGGGAGGGGGAACAGAGGGAGGCCCTGGCCCTCTGCGGCACCAGGAGCGGGAGGGACATGGACAAATTTGCCGCCTCCGGCCTCACTGTGGCGGAAGCCCGCTGCGGAGCGCCCTATGCGGCGGAGGGAAAGCTGGTCCTGGTCTGCCGGAAGCTGTACCGACAGGAGCTGAGCCGGGACTGCTTTGTGGATCAGAGCCTTGTGGACATCCACTATCCCGAAAAGGACTTCCACACCATGTATGTGGGCGAGATCGTAGAGGCCTATGGCCGGGACTGACCAGCGGGAGGAATGTATGACGGAACTTGCAGAAGAAAAGAATGTGAACAGGGCGGTCCTGGTGGGGCTGAACGCCGGCTGTCTCTCCCGGGAGGAGAATGCGGATGAGGAGAGTCTGGAGGAGCTGTCCGCCCTGCTGGAGACGGCGGGGGGTGAGACCGTGGGGACCGCCTTCCAGAGCAAGGACAGCCCCGACGCCCGGACCTTTATCGGGGAGGGGAAGGTGGGGGAGGTCAAGGAGCTACTCCAGAACGCCAAGGCCGCTATGGTCATCTTTGACAATCCCCTCTCTCCCAGCCAGCAAAGGGTCCTGACCGAGGAACTGGGGGTCCCGGTTCTGGACCGGGCGGCCCTTATTCTGGATATCTTCGCCCAGCGGGCCAGGACCAGGGAGGGCCGCCTTCAGGTGGAGCTGGCGCAATATAAATACCTCCTGCCCCGGCTGACCGGGATGTGGGGCCATCTGGTGCGTCAGACGGCCTCGGGGGGAAAGAGTCCCATCGGCACCCGTGGGCCGGGGGAAACCCAGCTGGAGACCGACCGCCGACACATCCGGAGAAAGATCGCCAAGCTGGAGGAGGAGCTGAAGGAGGTCCGCCGCATCCGGGCCACCCAGCGGGACCGCCGGATCAAAAACGAGGTCCCCGTAGTGGCCATCGTGGGCTATACCAACGCGGGAAAATCCACCCTGCTCAATGCCCTCACCAATTCGGAGATCCCGGCCAACAATCGGCTCTTCGACACCCTGGACACCACCACCCGTACGCTGGAGATCTCGGATACCTGCACCGTCCTGCTGTCGGATACCGTGGGCTTCATCTCCAAGCTCCCCCACCATCTGGTGGACGCCTTTCAGGCGACACTGGAGGAGCTGACCTATGCCGACCTCCTCCTCCATGTGATCGATGTCTCCAATCCCCTCTGGCGGGAGCAGACCCGGGTGGTGGAGCAGCTGATCTATGATTTGAAGGCCGCCCAGACCCCCCGGATTGATGTGTACAACAAATCAGATCTCTATGTTGAGGAGATTCTTCCCCACGGGGAGGACATTGTGGCCGTCTCCGCCAAAACCGGGCAGGGACTGGACGGACTCCTTGCCGCCATTGGAAAACGGCTGGACAAAGGGGCTTTTCGGGTGGTCATCCACCTTCCCTATGACAAGGGGGGGATCTTGGATGCCCTGTATCGGGAGGCCAGGGTGGAAAAGGTGGAATATGCCGAGACCATCCGGGTGGACGCGGTCTGCGCCCCAAAGCTGCTGGGTCAGATCAGAGAGTATGTGACGGAGGGCTGGGCCCCGCCCAAGGAGCCTTGGGAGAACTGAGGGCAGGTCCGATACAAAAGGAGAGGGAGAGAAGATGAGGGAATATTATATACCCACCGGCCCTTCCGAGACGGAGTTTGTGGAAAAGCGCTCCCGCTTCATCGGCCATGTCTGGCGGGTAGAGGGGGAGGAGGAGGCCAGGGCCAGAATCGAGGAGATGAAAAAGCGCTACTATGACGCCCGGCACAACTGCTGGTGCTACCGCCTCCATGAAGGGGGGACGGAGCGCTACTCCGATGACGGAGAGCCTCAGGGAACGGCGGGACAGCCTATGCTCAATGTGTTCCAGCGGGAACAGGTGGAGAATGTGGTCTGTGTCTCCACCCGGTATTTTGGGGGAATCCTGCTGGGGGCCGGAGGTCTGGTCCGGGCTTACACCCAGAGCGCCAAGGATGCCCTGGACGCGGCGGGGATCTCGGTGGTCCGCCGCTGGGTGGAGATGGAGGTCCCATGCCCCTACCCCTTCTTCGAGCGGGTGAAGCTGGAAATCGCTTCCGCCGACGGGGTGGAGGGGGACCACATCTACACGGAGCAGGTGACGGTCAAGGCGCTCCTGCCTGAAGGGGCGGTGGAGGGATTTTCCCGGCGGATGACCGAGCTTTCCGCCGGAGCCTTCACGGCCCAAAGTGTGGGAGAGACCTGGAGGGATCTTCCCCTTTCCCGATAATTGTGAACAAACTGTAAACACTTTTGAAAAAAAGAGGATTTCCTCCCAGAAAATCGTATAACAAGGCAGACTCAAAAAGGGAGGGGAGCGTCATGACGCTGCGTGAGAGGACCCAGGAGCGGGAAAAGATGGATCTGTCCCCCCGTGCCTGTCTGTCCGCATCCTCTCAGGGACGGCTCCGTCCGGAGGAGGAGTGCCCGGTGCGGACCTGCTTTCAGCGGGACACCGACCGAATTGTTCACTCCAAGGCCTTCCGCCGCCTGATGCACAAGACCCAGGTCTTTCTTCAGCCGGAGGGGGATCACTATCGGACTCGGATGACCCATACTCTGGAGGTGGCCCGCATTGCCCGAACCATGGCCCGCGGCCTTGCCCTGAATGAGGACCTGACCGAGGCTGCGGCATTGGGGCATGACTTGGGACACACCCCCTTCGGCCACGCGGGGGAGCGGGTGCTGAATGAGATCCTGCCCGGCGGATTTCGCCATTATGAGCAGTCTCTCCGGGTGGTGGACAAGCTGGAGAAAAACGGGGAGGGCCTGAACCTGACCCTGGAGGTCCGGGACGGGATCCTGTGCCACACCACCGGACGGACGGCCTCCACCCAGGAGGGTCAGCTGATTCGTCTGGCGGATCAGATCGCTTACATCAACCATGACATTGATGACGCCATTCGGGGCGGGATCATCTATCCCATGGACATCCCGGTGGAGCTTTCCCATCTGCTGGGCTTTACCCACTCCCAGCGGATCAACACCCTGGTGGTGGATGTGATTCAGGCCAGTCAGGAGAAAGGGACCATCACCCAGACACCGGAAAAAAGGGAGGCTATGGCCGCTCTGCGGGCCTTTATGTTTGAGCATGTGTACCGCAGCCCGGTGGCAAAGGGAGAGGAGAGCAAGGCCCAGGACATGATAAGGGCCCTCTTTTCCTACTATGCCGCCCATCCGGACCGGCTTCCGGACGACTTCCAGCCCATTCGGGTGGAGGAGGGGGTGGAGCGGGCCGTGAGTGACTATGTCTCCGGAATGACCGATCACTTCGCCGCCCAGACCTATCTGAGCCTCTTTCTCCCCAAGTCCTGGACCGTGAAGTGAGGGAGAAGGGCCGGAAGATTGTCTCATTTCCTTTTAAGGATGGAAAAACCTGTTTATACTACCGAAAGGAGAGTTTTTATGGCCATACCAGAACGCTTTATTGAGGAACTCTCCGCCCGGTGCGACCTTGTGGATGTGGTGGGGGACTATGTGCCTCTGACCAAAAAGGGAAAGGACTACTGGGGACTCTGCCCCTTCCACAATGAGAAGACCCCTTCCTTTTCGGTCTCCCCGGAAAAAAGGCTCTTCTGCTGCTTTGGCTGCGGGAAAAAGGGGGTGGGGTCCATCTATTTCATCATGGAAAAGGAGGGACTCTCCTTCCCGGACGCGGTCCGTTTTCTGGCCCGAAGGGTGGGGATGGAGGTGCCGGAGACCGGGGAGGACCCGGGCTACCGCCGCCGGAGGGAGCGGCTTTTGGAGCTGAACAAGCAGGCCGCCCGTTTCTTTCACAGTCAGATGGAAGAGGAGGCCGGGGCCGAGGGAAGGGCATATCTGTATGAAAAGCGGAAGCTCTCCCGTGGGATCATCACCCGCTTTGGCCTGGGGGTGGCCCCGGATGGGTGGGACCATCTGATCGCCGCCATGTCGGCCCTGGGCTATGAGAAGCAGGATCTGCTGGAGGCGGGTCTCGCGGTAAAGAACCAGAACGGGCGGATTTATGATCGGTTCCGCAATCGGGTGATGTTCCCCATTATCAATGTCCGGGGAGAGGTCATCGGCTTTGGGGGAAGGGTGCTGGACGACTCCACCCCCAAATATCTGAACTCCCCGGATACCCCGGTTTATAACAAGAGCCGCAATCTCTTTGCCCTGAACATTGCGAAAAAGAGCAAACAGGGCAGGATCATCCTCACAGAGGGCTATATGGATACCATCTCCCTCCATCAGGCGGGGTTCGACTGCGCGGTGGCCTCTCTGGGCACGGCGCTGACTCAGGAGCATGCGCAGCTCATCGCCCGATATGCCCCGGAGGCGGTGATCGCCTACGACGGGGACCAGGCCGGTGTGACAGCGGCTCAGAGGGCCATCCCCATCCTGGAAAAGACCGGGATGGAGGTCAAGGTCCTTCGGGTGACGGGGGCCAAGGACCCGGACGAGTATCTCAAAACCTATGGACCAGAGGCCTTTGCCAAGCTGATTGACCGTTCGGACAACCACATTGAATATCGGCTGGGCCAGATTCAGTCCAAATACCGTCTGGAGGACGACGGGCAGAAGGTGGAGTTTCTTCGGGAGTGCGCCCAGCTGGTGGCGGGACTGAAAAGCCCGCTGGAGCGGGATATCTATGGGACCCGGTGCGCCAAGCTCTGCGGGGTCTCCCCGGAGGCCATGGCTCAGGCGGTGGGGGAGGAGCGGAGACAACGCCGGCGGACAGAGGAACGGAGACAGAGAAGGCGGGATCTGAACCCCGCCGCCCAGCTTCAGCCCAAGGAGCGGGATCTGCGCTATGAGAATATGAAATCGGCCCGGGCGGAGGAGGGGGTCCTCCGTCTTCTCATGTTGGATGAGGGGATGTTCCGCAGTTTGGGCCGGCTGAAGGAGGAGGATTTCTCCTCCCCCTTTCTGGGCCGGGTATACGGACTTTTTCTGGAGCGGCACCGGGAGGGGAAGCCGGTGGAGCCGGAGCTTCTGGCGGGTCAGCTGACTCCGGAGCAGGTGGGACGGCTGGCAGAGATTTTAAATCATCCGGAAGGCCTCTCCCATGGGGAGGAGGCAATGAGGGATTATATCAAGATGATTGAGACCGAGCGGGCCAAGCGCCGGGAAGATGTGGACCCACTGTTGGCAGCACGGGAAAAATACTTAGAAAAAAAGAGCTACGGAGGACGAAGCAATGAGTGATAAGAAAAAGACCAGCCCGCAGGCCGACGGCACCCAGATGGTGGATGTGGTGGCTGCCACAAAATCCGGAAAGAGCGGAAAAGCCAGCCGCAAGACCATGGAGGAAAAGCTGGAGGCCGGAAAAATCGAGATCCTGAAAGTGGTAGAAGGGGTCCGTGGGGCGGAAAAGCTGGGCGACCTCATTGAACAGGGAAAGAAGAAGGGCAAACTCTCCTCCTCTGAGCTGATGGATGTTTTGGAAGAGATGGATCTGGAGAGCGAGCAGATGGATAAGATCTACGATACTCTGGAAAATCTTGGGATCGAGACCGCGGGGGAGGATTACCTGCCCGATCTGCCGGAGGACGGCCCTCCTCTGGAGGAGATTGAGGAGATCCCGGAAGAGGAGATTGTGGACCCCAACACCCTGGTGGACTCACTGGGGATCGACGACCCTGTTCGGATGTATTTGAAGGAGATAGGAAAGGTGGATCTTCTCACCAGCGATGAGGAGGTCCGACTGGCGCAGGACATGGGGGCGGGAGATGCCGCTCAAGCCCAGATGGAGGAGTACGGCGACCAGTTCGATGAGGAGGTCAGGGCCGAGCTTCGCCGCCTGATCGCCAGAGGAGAGGCCGCCAAGCAGCGTCTGGCCGAGGCCAATCTGAGACTGGTTGTCTCCATCGCAAAACGGTATGTGGGCCGTGGGATGCTCTTTTTGGACCTGATTCAGGAGGGAAACCTGGGTCTTATCAAGGCGGTGGAGAAGTTTGACTACACCAAGGGGTACAAGTTCTCCACCTACGCCACCTGGTGGATTCGGCAGGCGATCACCCGCGCCATTGCCGACCAGGCCAGGACCATTCGAATTCCGGTCCACATGGTAGAGACCATCAACAAGGTCATCCGAGTCTCCCGTCAGCTGCTTCAGGAGCTGGGCCACGATCCGGCCCCGGAGGAGATTGCCGAGGAGATGAATATGCCGGTGGACAAGGTCCGGGAGATCTTGAAGATCGCCCAGGAGCCTGTCTCTCTGGAGACCCCCATCGGCGAGGAGGAGGACTCCCATCTGGGGGACTTCATTCCGGACGAGGACGCCTCCGAGCCCTCTGAAGCGGCCTCCGCCACCCTTTTGAAGGAGCAGCTGGTGGATGTGCTGGGCACCCTCACCTCCCGGGAGGAAAAGGTGCTTAAGCTCCGTTTCGGCATTGAGGATGGCCGGACCCGGACCCTGGAGGAGGTGGGCAGGGAGTTCAATGTGACCCGGGAGCGGATCCGCCAGATCGAGGCCAAGGCCTTGCGGAAGCTCCGCCACCCCAGCCGCTCCAAAAAACTGAAGGACTTTTTGAGCTGAGCAGGAATCCTTCTTTCATAAAAAAACAGGGAGAGGCAGCACCTCTCCCTGTTTTTTATTCGGATGCGTCCTTCAAATGTGCTGCGGCGGTTTGGATTTCCTCCGGGGCAGGCTCCCAGAAGAAAGTGATCTCCACGATCCGGGTGTCCCAACAGATCAGATAGGTGTCCAGAATGCTGTCGCTCCAATGGAGCTGATAGACCTCGTCCGCCCCCCAGGGGGAGGGGTCTATGGGGGCATAGTGGTCCGTAAATACGAAATCATCGTGGACCTCATCCTGTCTGGCCCTCAAAATCCCCTGCTTGATCACATCATAGAGAAAGGGGGCCTTGATATCAATGATCTCATAATGCAGACTGTACTGGGAGTCAGGGTCTGTGACAAAGGGCTCCTGTCTGTATTCAGAGCGGGAGAGAAGAAAGCTCTCCTGATGGCTTGCCCCTTTGGTCCATTGGAGCGCTGCCCCATTCAGATCCTCCACCTCCAAGGGAAGGGGATCATCATAGATCTCAAAGGTCCTCCCCTTCCATTCATAGGTTCCCACAGGAGGGCGGTCTTTCCCAAGAGAAAACGAAACGCCCCCGCGGATGAAAGGGATTGTGATCCCAGCCATGCACACAAAGGTCAGGACCAGAGAGCCTATGATGGACAGGGTGAGATTGCGCCTTCGGGAGAAGCCGCGGCCTTTCATCCATCGGCTCAGCTTCCAAATCAAAAGGGTGCTTCCCCCAAGCACCAGTATCCACATCAGGACAAAGGGGAGCAGGGTGCTGGAGCTGGACAAAGAG
>JAHHSE010000054.1 GCA_020025395.1 Oscillospiraceae bacterium | reverse complement strand
GTACTTGAATAAGTTCTCATTTATATAGGGACGATCCAAATGGCAGAAAAGAGTGTCACATGAAGAAAACAACAACAGATAAGCCCTCGGAGTTTTGAACTCCAGGGGCTTTGTGTTGCATAGGCTCTTTTCTGGATTTGTGATTACTTACTGTACCATTGCTGTACCAAATTGGCATGGAGCACTATGTTTTTTCATAGAGCTTCATGTACCTAAAAAATCAGGAAATCCAGCCGATATTGACCTTTATTGAATACAATTCAGCATCATTGAATTATGAAATCAGGGTATCAGATTTCGATGCCTAATTTCATGGATCACTACAACTCCTTTGTTCCTTGGGCCATCCCCATCCGGCGGGATCTCCTGTTCTTCTCCCGCCTTGGGCCTGCCCGGCTTGTCTCTTCCGTAAGGTATGATTGTAGCATAGGAACGCTCTCTTCTCAACACTCATTCCTCCCTTTTCCCTTTGCCCCCGGTCTTCTCTTATGTCTCCTCCTCCCCCGTCCGATATATAAGGGGACCTGTTTCCCATCCGAACAGCAGCTTATGATCCAATTGGGAGGAAGCTATGGCAATCATCATTGAAATCAACGATCTTTCATCTCCGGAACTGGATGTCTTTGCCCGGCTCACCGAGGCCCAGCTCCGAAATCGGCTGGAGCCGGAAAAGGGCATCTTCATCGCAGAGAGTCCCAAGGTCATTCACCAGGCCCTGGAGGCGGGCTGTGAACCCCTCTCCCTGCTCATGGAGCGGCGGCATTTAACAGGGGATGCCGGGGAGATCCTCTCCCGCTGCGGGGAGATCCCCGTCTATACCGGCGACCGGGAGACCCTGGCGGCCCTCACCGGATATGCCCTCACCCGTGGGGTGCTCTGCGCCCTGCGCCGTCCCCTCCTTCCCTCTGCGGAAGCCCTCTGCCGCTCCGCCCGCCGTCTTGCGGTGCTGGAGGGAATTGTGGACACGACCAATCTGGGCGCCATCTTCCGCTCCGCCGCCGCCCTCCACATGGATGGGGTTCTCCTCACCCCCACCTGCTGTGATCCCCTCTGCCGCCGCTCGGTCCGTGTCAGCATGGGGACCGTTTTCCAGATCCCCTGGACCCGCATTGGCTCCCGGCCCGACGAATGGCCGGAGAAGGGACTCTCCCTGCTCCATTCCATGGGCTTTCAGACCGCCGCCATGGCCCTCACCGCCTCCGCGCTCCCCGTGGACGATCCCCGGCTGATGCGAGAGGACAAGCTTGCCATTGTTCTGGGGACAGAGGGGGACGGCCTCTCCCCCGGCACCATTGCCTCCTGTGACTATACCGTTCAAATCCCCATGGCCCACGGGGTGGATTCCCTCAATGTGGCCGCCGCCAGCGCCGTGGCCTTCTGGCAGCTTCGCGCCCGATAAAAAAGCCCCCGGAGGGCATAGCCCTCCGGGGACCGGCTTTCGAAGATTATTCCCCCGTCCTTTCGCCCTCCTCCCAGGGGGTGTAGAGACAATAGGCCGGGCAGAGCTCACCCATATAGATCCACACATTTTCCCCCATGTCCAAAGGCCGGGAAAAGGACAGATTGGGGATAAACAGCTTTAAGGTGGTGCGCTTCTTCCCCTTCAGATTCACTCCCTCCGGGTTCGGCGCCTGCCGAAAGGCCTCCACCCGCTCCGCCAGGTCAGTGATCCCCAGCTCCCGGGCCAGCCGGGGAAGGACCTCCTCCTCCTTGCAGTATACCACATGCTCCGGATCTTGAAACCAGCTGATGTTCATCATTTTCCTGCCTCTCCTTTCAATGATTTTCGTTGAAAGGCTCCTCTCCCGGAGAAGAAAAAGACGCCAATTTCCTCCCGGAAATCAGCGGTCTCTGTTTTTCCGCACACGGAGAGCACGCCCGCTGCCGATCTGTTTGCCCTACGCCGTGGAAGTATCCTGACTCGCGTTAGGAGGGTTTCCGCCCTCTGCGCCCATCTCCTGCCTTCTCACAGAGCTTCCTCTGCAATGACGGACTTTCGTCCCAGGGGTCTGCCCCCCCTCGGAGTGGCCTCACGCATACAGTGCCGGTCGCGTGGGGTTTTTACCCCTTCCTTCTCACCCCCCGTCCCCGTCCCGGGACAGGCGGTCGCACCGCGCAATAGACAACCTCTGATTCAATTGTCAGGGAGTGGTTTTGCCCCTCCCCTTTTTCATCATATCATATTTTCCCAAACTGTCAACACCCACGGCCCGGTCTTTTTTTCAACCCTTTCAGGGGAAAGAAAAAACACCTGAAATCCTGCGATTTCAGGTGTTTTCCTGGTGGAGACAACAGAACTCGAATCTGTGACCTCTCGCGTGTGAGGCGAGCGCTCTACCAGCTGAGCTATGCCTCCATGGAAGGTTCCCTAAAAAGGGTGGTGACGCGTACGGGAATCGAACCCGTATTACCGCCGTGAAAGGGCGGTGTCTTAACCGTTTGACCAACGCGCCGTTTCTCTGCGGGCTGCCTTGCCCTTCCGGGCACCCAAAGGCGACCTTCCAGCCGCCTTTGGGATGGTAGCGGCGACTGGATTCGAACCGGTGACCCTGCGGGTATGAACCGCATGCTCTAGCCAACTGAGCTACGCCGCCAAATTGGCCCCGCCATTGCAGGGCAAGAATTAGTATACTGAACTCCGCCCCATTTGTCAAGCCCTTTTTCTCGATTTTCCAAATTCAATCGATTTTATATCCCACACCCCACACAGTCTTGATAAATTTGGGATTTCGGGAGGGCTCCCCCATCTTTTCCCGAAGCCGGCGGATGTGGACCATCACGGTGTTGTTGCGGTCCAGATATTTCTCCCCCCAGACGGTTTCAAACAGCCGCTCGGCAGAGATAACCTGCCCCCGGTTGGAGGCCAGAAGCCACAGAATGTCAAATTCCAAGGGGGTGAGTCCCAGCTCCTGATCGTACAGCCGGGCCTCGTGGGTGGCCCTGCTGATGACCAGCCCGTTAAAGTCAATCACATCCCCGGGGGACTTTTCACTCTCGTTGTAGCGGGTGAACCGGCGGAGCTGGGCCTTGACCCTGGCCACCAGCTCCAGGGGGTTGAAGGGCTTTGTGATATAGTCATCCGCCCCGATGGTAAGGCCGGTGATCTTATCCATATCCCCGGTTTTTGCGGTTAACATAATCACCGGGAAATGATACTGCTTCCGAATCTCCCCGCAGAGGGTAAAGCCGGAGATGTCGGGAAGCATCACATCCAGAAGGGCCATATCCACCGATGTTTGGCGCAAAATCTCCAGGGCATCGGTGCCGTTTCCGCATTTGACCACCTGAAAGCCCTCATTCACCAGATAAACCTCCACCAAATCGGCAATTTCCGGCTCGTCGTCCACCACCAGGATATTGGGGGTCATGGGCTTGCCTCCTCTCCCATTGTCCGTTTGGGCCTTTGCCCTCTCTTTTCCATTATAGCGGTCCGGCCGGCCCTTCGTCAAGGAAGGACCGGCCGGTGTCAGAAAATCGTCAGAAAATCCAGCGGATCAGAGCAGACATCACAAGGCAGGCGGCAGCGGGATAAAAGTTTTCCCCCAGGATCGGCTTATCCATCAAAGCCTTCACCGTGAGGATGATTCCCGCAAGGGTGAGAAAAGGGGGGAGAATGGCCATGAGAATCAGCAGCGGCAGACCGATCAGCACCAGTCCCACCAGGGCCAACACTCCAATCACAATGAACAGGGCAAAGATTATCATATCAGCTTCCTCCTTGGGTGCGGCAATCCTGTGTCCGTCGGTTTGTCCTCCCCTCCGGTCCAGCATTGTCCAGATGCCTGTATTCTACTCCCCGCTCCTGAAAGAAGATTGAAAGAGAAATTAAATTTTCATAAAAACCCCCTGTTTCGACGGATGAACCGGTGGGTTCCCCCTCCCTCTGACAGGCCTCCTCCCTTCTCCGCCTCTTGCGCAGAGGGCGGAAAACGGGTTTTCCTGTATCAGCGATAGTAGGCCGCTCCGCTTTCAAAGAGAGGCTGATGCTTTTCTCCGGGAATGTTTTTGCCCAGGAAGCGGCCCTCCCGCTCCGAATGGCCCATCTTTCCGAACACCCGCCCGTCGGGGCTGAAAATTCCCTCAATGGCCAGGAGAGAGCCATTGGGGTTCACCGAGATGTCCATGGAGGGAACTCCCTGGGCATCGGTGTACTGCGTGGCCACCTGCCCGCGGGCGATCAACTGCTCCGCCACCTCCTCCGATGCCGTGAAACGACCCTCTCCGTGGGAGATGGGGATGGTATGCAGATCCCCCACCCGGGCGCGGAGCATCCAGGGGGACTGAACCGAGGCCACACGGGTGGTGACATAGCGGCTTTGGTGGCGTCCGATTCGGTTGAAGGTCAGGGTGGGGCAGCTCTCCTCCAGGGGACGGATCTCCCCATAGGGAACCAGCCCCAGCTTAATCAGGGCCTGGAAGCCGTTGCAGATGCCCAGAATCAGGCCGTCCCGATTCCGAAGCAGGTCGTGGATGGCCTCGGTGAGGGCGGGATTGCGGAGGAAGGCGGCAATGAATTTGGCCGAGCCCTCCGGCTCGTCCCCCCCGGAAAAACCGCCGGGGAGAACCAGAATCTGGCTTTGGCGGATGGATTCCTCCAGCGCCTGTGCCGACTGGGCCAGGCCGTCCCCGCTCCCGTTGCGGATGACCCGGATGTGCGGCTCCATCTCCGCCCGCAGGCAGGCGGCGGCGGTGTCATACTCACAGTTGGTGCCGGGGAAGACGGGAATGGTCACCCTGGGACGGGCCACCCGGCTCTTTGCCACGATGGGGGCCCGCTTGTCCCAGGAGAGGGCGGGGATACCGTGTTTCTCTTCCGGCGTGAGGGTGGGATAGACCGATTCCAGCACTCCTTCGTTCCATTCCAGAAGTTGGGCGATGGAGACCGACTCCCTCCCCAGATCCAGCACAGGCTCGGCGGTGGTCATACCCAGCCTTTCGGCCTGAGGCAGGCTGACCTCCTGGGTCAGCTCCGCCAGGATGGCACCGGGGCAGAGAAGGTCCCAGCTCCTCTCCCCCGCATCGGCCCGGAAGCCGATCTCATTGCCGAAGGACATTTTCATAAGGCCTTCGGAAAGTCCGTTTTCCACCGCCCAGGCCGCCCGGACCTTTCCCTCCCGGCAGAGTCGGCGGAAATCCTTCCAGGCCTCCTGACAGCTCCTTCCGGTCCCCTCTCCCCCAAAGAGATACACCGGATGTCCCGCCTCCTTAAATTCCGGGGAGAGAACCTCGTCCGCCAGAATGGGGGCGATGGCAAAGGAGATCAGGGTGGGGGGCACATCCCGATCCAGAAAGGTGCCGGACATGGAGTCCTTTCCGCCAATGGCGGCACAGCCCAGCTCCAGCTGGGCATCCAGAGCCCCCAGCAGGGCGGCAAAGGGCTTGCCCCAGCGCTCCGGCTGATCCCGCAGCTTTTCAAAGAACTCCTGAAGGGTCAGATAGGCTTTTTCATAGTCGGCCCCGGCGGCCGCCAGTTTCGCCACCGCGGTATAAATTCCGTAGTAGGCCCCCAGATAGGGGTCCGCGCTCATCTGATCCGGATCAAAGCCCCAGGCCATTACCGTGGCCTGCCGGGTGGTCTGTCCCGGAAGAACGGGCAGGAGGGCCGCCATGGCCTGGGCGGGGGTCCGCTGGGTCCTTCCCCCGAATGGGACGAGGACAGAGCCTGCGCCGATGGTGGAGTCAAACCGTTCGGTCAGCCCACGGCGGGAGGCGCTCTTCAGACTCTCCGCCATCTCCCGAAGGGAGGCAAACCGCTCGCCCCGGAAGAAGGCCCGGTCTGTTTCCGGGACCGACACTCTGGTATGCTTCACGGCACCGTTGCTGTTGAGGAACGCACGGGAGAGATCGGTGATGGTCTCCCCCCTCCACTTCATCACCATGCGGGGGGCTTCGGTGACCACCGCCACCCGATAGGCCTCCAGATTCTCCTCCTCGGCTGCGGCGATGAGGGCGGCCTCATGCTCCGGGGCCACCACCACAGCCATCCGCTCCTGGCTCTCGGAAATGGCCAGCTCGGTGCCGTCCAGGCCCTCATACTTCTTTCGGACCGCGTCCAGATCGATGGAAAGGCCGTCCGCCAGCTCTCCAACGGCCACCGACACCCCGCCGGCTCCAAAGTCATTGCACCGCTTAATGAGTCGGGTCACTTCCCCATTCCGGAAGAGACGCTGAATCTTCCGCTCCTCCGGGGCATTGCCCTTCTGAACCTCCGAGGCCATGGTGTCCAGGCTCTTTTTGTCGTGGCTTTTGGAAGAACCGGTGGCCCCGCCGATCCCGTCCCGTCCGGTACGCCCTCCCAGCAGAAGAACCACATCTCCCGGCCTGGGGCGCTCCCGGACCACATTTCGGGCGGGAGCGGCCCCTACTACAGCTCCGCACTCCAGGTGCTTTGCCAGGTAGCCCTCGTGGTAAATCTCCGCCACATGGCCGGTGGCCAGGCCGATCTGATTGCCGTAGGAGGAATAGCCCGCCGCCGCCGTCTGGGCGATCTTCCGCTGGGGCAGCTTCCCCTCCAAGGTCTGATTCAGGGGGGCGCGGGGATCCCCGCCCCCGGAGAGCCGCATGGCCTGATGGACATAGACCCGCCCGGAGAGGGGGTCCCGGATACAGCCGCCGATGCAGGTGGCTGCACCGCCGAAGGGCTCGATCTCGGTGGGGTGATTGTGGGTCTCGTTTTTAAACATGAGAAGCCAGTCCTCTTCCCTCCCGTCCACTTGGGCGGGCACATGGATGGAACAGGCGTTGATCTCCTCGCTCTCGTCCAGCTCCGGGAGAAGGCCGCGCTTTTTCAGGGTCTTCGCCCCGATGGTGGCAATGTCCATCAGGGTCTGGGGGCGAGAGGCCGCCCTCTCCCCGTAGACCTCCGCACGGGCGGCCAGATACCGCTCATAGGCCCCCTTTACCAGAGGGTCCTGAAGCTCTGCCCCATCGATCCGGGTGGCAAAGGTGGTGTGTCGGCAGTGATCGGACCAATATGTATCCACCACCCGAACCTCAGTGATGGTGGGATCCCGCTTTTCCTCCTCCCGGAAATACCGTTGGAGGAATTTGAGATCCTCCAGATCCATAGCCAGGCCGTACTCCTCCAGAAGGGCCTTCAGCCCCCCCTCCTCCAGCCGGATAAATCCTGTGAGAACCGCCACCCGGGCTGTGGACTCCAGGGGGGCCGTCAGGGTTTCCGGCTTCATCGGCGAGGCCTTTCGGCTCTCCACCGGATTAATGAGATATTTTTCAACGGAGGCCGCCTCCTCCCGGGTCAGGCTCCCCTCCAGCAGGTAGACCGTCCCGCTGCGGACCACCGGCCGATCCCCTCCCGTCATAAGCTGGATGCACTGGGCGGCGGAATCCGCCCGCTGATCGTATTGGCCGGGAAGGGCCTCCACCGCCAGAAGGAGGTGGGGGGTCTCCGGCAGGGGAAAGGTCTCCTCATAGAGCCGATCCACCGGAGGCTCGGAAAAGACGATGGGCTTTGCCGCCTGGAAAACCCCTTCCTCCACCCCCTCCACATCATAGCGGTTTAAAATCCGCAGTCCGGTGAGGTTGGTGAGTCCCAGCTGTTCCCGCAGCTCTTGGAGCAGGCCTTTGGCCGCTCCGTCAAAGCCCTCCTTCTTTTCCGCAAAACAACGATATACCATTTTTCTCATCCTCTTTCTGATCTCAGATCCTGTGTGATTGGTGTCCGATGGTCATGACAAACGATTTTGAATGGTCCATCCATCCCCGTAAAAGGGATCTGCTCTGGTGGGGGTCAGCCCGGTCAGCCGCCCCCGCTGGGTGAGAACCGACTGCTCCTTAAAGCACAGGGGGGCCAGAGGGGCCTCCTGAATCAGATGGGTGTACAGGGCGGCGGCGGCTTTCTTCCGCTCCTCCCCCTCCGCGCGCTCAAAAGCCTTTAGAAAATCGGGGGCCGCCTCACTCTGCCAGTGTCCGTAATTCAGCTCCCCCGCAGGCCCCAAAAGGGCGGTGAGATCAAAGCTCGCGGGCAGCACTGTCTCGGAGAGATAGAGGTCAAAGTTCCCCTTTTGGAGGGCGGCGGTGTACGCCTCCCAGGCAAGGGCCCGCACCTGAACGGAGATTCCCAGCTGACCCAGCTCCTGCTCCAGAAATCCCGCCGCGGAGAGGCGGACGGGATTTTCCTGATTGACCACCAGGGTGAGGGACACCCGTCTGCCCTCCTTCTTCAGCCCCTCCTCCGAACGGGTATAGCCCGCCTGGTCCAGCTCTGCTGCCGCCTTCTCCGGATCATAGGACAGTCGGGAGGCCGTTTCCTCCCCATACAGCCCGTTGACCGGGGAGACGGGGAGGGCGGAGGCTCTGGCGTGGTTGGAATAAAAGGCATCCACCAGCCCCTCCCGATTGAGGGCCATGGAGATTCCCCGGCGGAGGGCCGGGTCCTCGCAAAAGCCTCCATCCGTCCGAAAGCCCAGATAGACCATGGAGGTGGTGGCGTAGTCCCAGCTCTCATATCCCCCGGCGTAGGGGGGGACATCGGGGGCGGTGAGATCCGCGGTCACCAGAGAGATCACCCTGGTGTCAAAGGCATTCACCAGGCCCTCCACCCCCTCCACCGGGGTGAGCCTGATGGTCTCAGGCAGGGCGGGGTCCGCCGTGGACTGGCGCTCCAGCCACAGCTCCCTTCCCGTCCCCTTGAGGGCATAGCGCCCCGTGCCCAGCGGGGGAAGGGAATCCCGCTCCAGCACAATGGGGGTGTCCAGCAGGCTGGGCAAAGCCCCATTGGGCCTGGTAAGGACGATCTCCACCCCTCCCTCCACCCCACGGATCTTCCTGATCCCGGCCAGGCGGGCGGCGTAACGGGTGCTGGTTCGGGCCTCCTCCAGGGAACGGGCGGCCTCCTTCCCCGTCAGGGGAGTCCCGTCGGAAAACCGGACCCCCTCCCTCAGCTGAAAGGTCCAGACCAGCCCGTCCTCAGAGACGGTGTGGCTCCGGCTGAGACAGGGCTGAGGCGTCAGAGTTTCATCCAGGGAGAACAGCCCCTCATAAAGCAGGGGAACCAGGGTCTGATTCACCCGATTCTCCCCTGTGATGGGATGATAGTTCCCAGAGGAGTCATAGGG
>JAHHSE010000053.1 GCA_020025395.1 Oscillospiraceae bacterium | reverse complement strand
CATATCATCAAAACCGGCCGCTTGGTTATGATTGCGAATATGGCAGCTTTCCCGCTTTTGTCTATCGTTTTTGGGCAGCTCGTCCCGGACCTGTGGTTTGCTTTCGAGAATATGGTTATGCTGGTTATGATGCTGGGCGGATTCTTCCTTCCTATGTACATTGTCGGGAAAAAACATGAATAAAAAAGAAACTGCTCATCGAACTTTTTGATTCGCCGGGCAGCTTCAGTTCGTGGTGTTTTCCCTCCTTTCGGAGGGGCAAGCAGAGCGCCTGTCCGGCTTTGCCAGACCTGCACCGACGGAAATCCGGCAAAATCAGCAGGCAGAAGTCCGCACTCACTTTGAAGGATCTCAAAAAGAGGATTCCTCTTTCACAAAATAGGGTTTAAAAGATGTCTCTATGAAACATATCAGAACGCCCCGGCCTGTTTTTTGGGACAGGCCGGGGCGTTGTCATACAGTATGCCTTACATGGGCTGAGAATCCTCCCCATCCCACGGGGGATGGACCCACCGGGCCAGAAAACGGACGGTCCCCGTCTCTCCGGGGGCCAAAGCCCCCAGGGAGATCCCAAGACCGGGGTCCAGGTCCATGCAGGAGGCCCCTCTCACAGAGGTGCTTCCCGGCACATATTTGAGGCCCTTGGGCAGGGTGTGGGTGAGGACCACAGGGTCCAGAGGAAGGTCCCCCCGGTTGATTCCCAGAAGGGTCAGAGCCGCAATGGGCTGTTCCGGGCTGACAAAGGGACGGTCGATCCAGGTTTCCACGCTCAGGCCGGGAGACACGGGAGGGCTGGCCCGGGAGCCGGCCCGAAGGGTCACCGGCCCCAGAGGAGTGTCCGCCTGAGCCTCTGCCAGAGCGGTCCCGGAGGGCAGGGAGGGGGCGGTCTCAGACCGGGCGGAGACCGTGATCCGAAGGCTTCCGCCGGGGCCTACCTCGGGCAGCGGAAGGCCGGAAGAGAGATCGCCGGAAAGGGGAAGACCATCCAGTGTGAGGGACTCTATCTGCCAAGCTCGGAAATCAGGATCGTATACCATCAGATTTCGCAGGGGGAGGGTGGAGGAATTTTTCAGCCTTAGGACAACAAGGACGCCTTCCCCCACCGGAGTACGGACAGGGTGCACCTCCTTGCGCAGAATCAGGCCCACTCGCTCCAGACAGACCGGCTGTCCCTGGGCAGTGAGGGTCTGCCTTCCCTCCCCGCCGCAGGCATACTCTGCCCGCCCCACGGTAACAGCCGCGGTCTCTTCCAGGGCGGGGCGTGTTCCCAGGGGACAGGAAAGCCCATCCTGAGGAGGACGGCAGTTTGAAACACACATGATAAAAACTCCTCTCCATGATGAGACAGGAATGGGGCCAAAGGCTCCATTCCAATGTATGCAGGCTTAGGCCGGGAGGTGTTGGAGGGGGGAAAAGACCCTTTTGAAAACAAAAATTTTTCCAGAGAAAAATTCCGCTTTTCGCACACAATAAAAGGGATGAAGGGTTCAAAAGCGAAAAAAATATGGATAGGGGAGAGAAAGGCGGCGTGTGGATGGAGCGTACAATGGGGAGACGGCTGGTAGCATGGCTGGGGATTCTGCTTTATACCTCCTCCAGCCTCCTCCCGTGGATGGGAGTGGGATCTGCCCCAAGGGCCAGAACCGCTGATGCGGCAGTGGAGGGTGTCAATGCGGGGCAGAAGCTGGTGGCCCTCACCTTTGACGACGGCCCCAAAAACTCCACCCTCACTCTGCTGGACGGTTTGGCTCAGCGGGGTGTCCCTGCCACCTTTTTCCTCATCGGAGAGCAGATCCCCGGACGGGAGGGGACCCTGCGACGGATGGCGGAAGAGGGACACGAGCTGGGGATTCACTCCTATACCCATGCGGCCCTCACCGGGCTGAACAACGCGGATTTTTACGGCGAGGTGGACCGAACCCGCACCGTGATCCAGAATGTGGTAGGACCCGTGGACCTCCTCCTCCGTCCCCCTTACGGCATGGTGGACGCAGGGGTCCGACGCCGTGCCAACGCCCCCATCATTCTCTGGTCCGTTGATCCCGAGGATTGGAAGGATCGGAATACGGACCGGGAGGTAAACCATGTTCTCAGGCAGGTCCGGGACGGCTCCATCATCCTCTTTCATGACATTTATCCGGAAAGCGTGGAGGCGGCCCTCCAAATTGTGGATGCCCTCCATCAGGACGGCTATTATTTTGTTACCGTTTCTCAACTCTTTTCCCTTCGGGACCGCCCCCTGGAATCGGGACAAACCTATTGCCACGCCTACCCTTGAAGTAATTTACAGAAAAAGGAAGTAAAAAAAGACACCAAGATTTGAAAGAAAAACGCCTCTCTTTTTCTACACCTCAAAATCCTCCAAGATATTGACTTCTCTCATTTCGATGGTACAATATCTTGTGCTGAACACATATCAATAAGCAGAGAGGATTTGAGAATATGCCCATTTCGCAAAACGCCTATACCGTCCTGGAGCGCCGCTATCTAGTGCGGGATGAAAACGGCCAGCCCGTTGAGACGGTGGACGGTCTGTTCCGCCGTGTGGCCAATGCCATTGCGGAGGCTGACCGCCATTTTGATGAGAAGGCCGATGTGGCGGCCACCGCCGAGGCCTTTTACCAGACCATGACCAACCTGGATTTTCTACCCAACTCCCCCACCCTGATGAACGCGGGCCGTCCCTTGGGCCAGCTTTCCGCCTGCTTTGTCCTCCCGGTAGGCGACAGCATGGAGGAGATTTTTGACGCCATTAAGAACGCCGCCCTGATTCACAAGTCCGGCGGCGGCACCGGGTTCTCCTTCTCCCGTCTGCGGGCAAAGGGGGCCACGGTGAATTCTACCGGCGGGGTGGCCTCCGGTCCCATCTCCTTTATGAAGGTCTTCAACGCAGCCACCGAGGCGGTGAAGCAGGGCGGGACCCGCCGAGGGGCCAATATGGGCATTCTTCGGGTGGATCACCCGGATATTCTGGACTTTATCACCTGTAAAAACGACACCAGGGAGATTACCAACTTCAACATCTCCGTGGGCATTACCGAGGCCTTCATGCAGGCGGTGGAGGAGGGAGGACAGTACGACCTCATTGACCCCTCCTCCCACCGGGTTGCCGGGCGGCTCAATGCCCAGGATGTGTTCGAAAAAATTGTCTCCTCCGCCTGGCAGACCGGAGAGCCGGGGATCATCTTCCTGGACCGGCTCAACCGGGACAATGTGGTCCCCGGTCAGGGGGAGATTGAATCCACCAACCCCTGCGGGGAGCAGCCCCTCCTGCCCTATGAGTCCTGCAACCTGGGCTCCATCAATCTGGTGACCCATCTGAAAAAGACCGCCTCCGGCTACGCGCTTGACAAGGAGAAGCTGGAAAAGACCATTCGCACAGCGGTCCACTTCCTGGACAATGTCATTGAGGTGAACAAGTACCCTCTGGAGGAGATTGACCGGGTCACCCGCTCCACCCGGAAGATCGGCCTGGGGGTAATGGGCTTTGCCGATATGCTCCTCTATCTGGGGGTCCCCTATAACTCCGAGGATGGGGTGGCCATTGGAGAAACGGTGATGGAATTTGTGAACACCATCGGACATGAGGAGAGTCGGAAGCTGGCCGAGTCCCGTGGGGCCTTCCCCCTCTTTGAGGAGAGTATCTACCAGGGGGGCACCCCCATTCGGAACGGGACCGTCACCACCATCGCCCCCACCGGGACCCTGTCCATTTTGGCGGGGGTCTCCTCCGGGGTGGAGCCTGTCTTTGCCTATGCCTATATCCGCAATGTGATGGACAACACCCACCTGGTGGAGACCAATGCCATCCTGCGGGAGAAGCTGGAGGAGGCCGGAATCTATTCTGAGGCACTCATGCGAAAGGTGGTGGAGGCCGGGACCCTGGCCCACATTGATGAGATTCCAGACAGCATCAAGCGGGTCTTTGTCTGCGCTCACGATGTCTCTCCCATCTGGCATGTCAAGATGCAGGCCGCTTTCCAGCGGCATACGGACAACGCGGTTTCCAAGACCGTGAACTTCCCCAACTCCGCCACCCGGGAGGAGGTGGCCCAGGTCTATCAGCTGGCCTTCACCCTGGGGTGCAAGGGAACCACCATCTACCGGGACGGCTCCCGGAATGAGCAGGTGCTGAACATCGGGACGGTAAAGGAGGAGAAGACCGAAGAAAAGGGGGAGGAGAAGACCGGAGATCCCATGGTGGATGCGGTGTTGGAGGCCGGCTGCGACAGCACCGGCTGCCTCATCAAATCCGGGGCCTATGGAAAGCTGACGCCCCGTGCCAGACCGCAGGTGACCATGGGCTATACCGAAAAGGTGCGGATTGGCTGCGGCAATCTGTACATCACGGTGAACTATGATGAAAACGGCATCTGTGAGGTCTTTACCAATACGGGAAGGGCGGGAGGATGCCCCTCCCAGTCCGAGGCGACCGCCCGTCTGGCCTCGGTTGCCATCCGTACCGGAATGGACCCTCAGGAGATCATCCAGCAGCTCAAGGGAATCCGCTGCCCCTCCTGCCTTCGTCAGTCCTCCGTCCCCGTCATGTCCTGTCCGGATGCCATGGCGAAGGCCATTGAAAAGGTCCTCAGCGTCAGCCGCCACGGGGAGGCGGTTACTCTGGCCCATGCCGCTCCCTCCGTATCGGGAAAAGAGGTGCCCATCCCCAAGCCCTCCATGACTCCGGCAGAGGCCAAGACGGCGAAGTACTGTCCGGAATGCGGGGCCCGGCTGGAGCATGAGGGAGGCTGTGTCACCTGTCGAAACTGCGGCTACTCCAAGTGCGGATAAAAGAGATCGGTAAGCGCCCGGGAAAGTGTCCCCCCGCTCCGGCCCTCAGGGCCGGAGCGGGGGGATTTTTTCGGGGGGTTCCCTTTTTCCCATGGATGAGGAGGGGGTGCGCCCTTTTTTCGACAAAGATTCCTGTATACATTTCCGGGGTTCTATGGTATACTATACTATCCACCTGGCAGAATTCTCCGGGAGAAGGGAGCCGGGTTTGTATTGGCGTTCAGCGCCTTCAGGCGCTTGATATAGAAGTATGGACAGACAAAGAGCGTGCATTGGCGGCAGCTTTTCCGATGGTGGGGCGAGACAGGGCCCCCGTTCCGGATCAGGTTCCGTCCGTCTTTTGATGCGCCCGCAACAAAGCGTGTTGAGGCTGTCCGTACATACGCAGAAAAATCGAAACAAAGGAGTTTTATGTTCTATGGCAGAAAAACTGAAGATTATTTCTCTGGGCGGTCTGGACGAGATCGGAAAAAATCTCACCGTCTATGAGTACGGGAACGACATCATCGTGGTAGATGTCGGAATGGGTTTTCCCGACGATGATATGTACGGGGTGGATGTGGTCATCCCGGACATCAGCTACCTCATCAAAAACCAGGACCGAATCCGGGCCATTTTCCTCACCCACGGGCATGAGGATCACATCGGGGCCCTTCCCTATGTGCTAAGGTCCATCAACGCCCCCATCTACGCCACCAGGATGACCGCCGGACTGGTCCGTCTCAAGCTGGAGGAGCATCATCTGGTGAAAAAGACCAGGCTCATCACCTGTGAGGCGGGGGAGACCATTCGGGCGGGAAAGTTCAGCGTGGAGTTCATCCATGTAAATCACTCCATTGCGGATGCGGTGGCCTTTGCCATCAAATGCCCGGTGGGCACAGTGGTCCACACCGGCGACTTCAAGATTGATCCCACCCCCATCTCCGGAGAGATGATCGATTTAGCCCGCCTTGGCGAGCTGGGCAAGGAGGGGGTTCTGGCCCTGCTGGCGGATTCCACCAATGTGGAGCGCCAGGGATTTACCAACAGTGAGCGGAGCGTGGGGCAGAGCTTTGACGCCCTCTTTCGAGGCTGCGACAAGCGAATTATTGTCACCACCTTTGCCTCCAATGTGGATCGGATCCAGCAGGTCATCTCGGTGGCCGCCAAATACGGCAGAAAGGTGGCCATCACCGGGCGGAGCATGGAAAACGCCATCAAAGTCTCCACCGAGCTGGGCTATATGAAGGTACCCAAAGGGGTCCTGGTCGAGCTGAATCATATTAAGAGCCTTCCCAAGGAGAAGATCTGCATCATCACCACCGGAAGCCAGGGAGAGACCATGAGCGCCCTCTCCCGCATGGCCTTCAATACCCATCGGCAGGTGGAGATCCAGCCGGGGGACCGGGTGATTATCTCCGCCTCCGCCATTCCCGGCAATGAGAACTCGGTGGGTAATGTAATCAATGAGCTTTACCGGAAGGACGCGGAGGTCATCAACGAGCGGGAGCTTCCCCTCCATGTGTCCGGCCACGCCTGTCAGGGAGAGCTGAAGATCCTCCACGGCCTTGTGAAGCCCAAGTTCTTCATCCCGGTCCATGGGGAGCAGCGGCACCTCAAGACCCATGCCAAGCTGGCCCAGCAGATGGGCATGGCCCCCAACCACATTCTGGTTTCCTCCATCGGAAAGGTGATGGAGCTGACCCAGAACTCCGCCAAGATCACCGGGACCGTTCCTGCCGGTCAGGTCTTTGTGGATGGCTATGGCGTGGGGGATGTGGGTGCCGTGGTCCTTCGGGACCGGAAGCATCTGGCGGAGGACGGAATGATCGTTCTGGTCACCTCCATGACCTCCGACGGCCTGGTGGTCTCCGGCCCGGACATCATCACCCGGGGCTTTGTCTATGTGAAGGAGTCTGAAACCCTGATGGAGGAGCTGCGCCGGCTGGCCAATGGGGTGTTGGAAGAGATGGCGGCCCGGTGCCCCGGAGACTTCCCCGCCCTGAAGACTGCCATCAAGGACGAAATCGCCTCCTTCCTCTACAAGAAGACCCATCGCAGTCCCATGATTCTCCCTGTCATTATGGAGGTTTGAGTGTAAAAAGGGAGCGCCGCGGAATGGCTGTTCCGCGGCGCTCCCTTTTGCTGTGAAAAGGAAAGAAGGGCCTTTATTTTAGAAATTGACCAAGAATCCAGTCTTTTTGGGAGGAATAGGGAGGATAGCGGAAGGGGAGGTCCGGCCTTCCGCCCCGAATCAGGACCCCCTTTTCATGGGTGAAGGCCAGAAAGCCCGCCCTGCCGTGACAGGAGCCCAGTCCGGAGGTCCCCACACCTCCAAAGGGAAGGTGGGGATTGGCGAGATGAACCACGGTATCATTTACACAGGCACCCCCAAAGGTCAGGGAGCGGAGGAGCTTCTCCCGCCATGGAGTCCGCCGGGTGAAGAGATAGAGGGCCAGCGGCTCCGGGTGCCTCTCCAGAGCGGCGTAAACTTCCTCCTCCCGGCGATAGGTGAGAAGGGGAAGAATTGGGCCGAAGATTTCCTCCTCCATCACGGGGCGGTCCCAGGCGGGGCCATCCAGAAGGGTGGGGACCAGCTTGCAGGACGCCTCCTCTCCCACGCCCCCCCAGAGGATGCGCTCCCCCTCCAGCAGAGCGGTGAGCCGACGAAAATGCCGTCGGTTGATGATGCGGACATAGGAGGGGTTTTTCAGAGGGTCCCTCCCATACTGACGGGAGATCTCCTCCTTCAAAAGGGTCAAAAGCGGTTCTTTTTTCTCCTCATGGACCAGAAGATAGTCCGGGGCCACACAGGTCTGACCGGCATTGAGAAACTTTCCAAACACGATTCGCCGGGCCGCCAGGGCCAGATCGGCGGTCTCGTCCACGATGCAGGGACATTTTCCCCCGAGTTCCAGGGTCACAGAAGCAAGATGCTCCGCCGCCTGAGCCATGACCAGTCTGCCCACAGAGGGAGAGCCGGTGAAAAAAATCTTCCGAAATGGGAGGGAGAGAAGGGCCTGACTGGTCTCCGCCCCGCCCTGGACCACGGTCACATACTCCTCCGGAAAACAGCCCTTCACCAGACGGGCCAGGGCCGCCGCCGTGGCGGGGGCATCCTCTCCCGGTTTCAGAATGGCGGTATTTCCAGCCGCCAGAGCGGAGATCAGGGGGATGACCGCAAGCTGGAAAGGATAATTCCATGGGCTGAGGATCAGGGTACAGCCATAGGGAGAAGGATAGATCCGGCTTTTGGCGGGGAAGTGGGCCAGCGGTGTGGGGACCCGCCTGGGGCGGGTCCAGCGGCGTATATGGGAGATGGCAAAATCAATTTCGCTGAGGGTGGGGCCGATTTCGGTCAGGTAGGCCTCCGAGGGAGATTTGTTCAGATCCTCCCACAGGGCGTTCGCCAGATCGGCGGTCTCCCGTCGAATGGCATCCTTGAGCCGCTTCAGGGCACAGATTCGAAAGTCTGTGTCCAAAGCGGCCCCGCGGTCAAAAAAGGCCTTTTGGCGGGCCAGCAGGGCTTGATACTCCATGGGGATTCTCCTTTCGAAACAAGCAAAGCCGTCCCCTTTATCTGATCCCCCTGGACAGAAAAAACGATCATGCCGGCGGTTTTAAAAACCGAAAAGGCTTCGCTCACCGACAGCCCTTGCAAAGCAGGGGCTGCATTTGATCCCATTGGGGGGGCTTTGCCCCCGGCTTTCTCACATTCTCCGGGAAAATCCGCTTTCTTTGGAAGGGGGTTCGACACTTTGAAGCCCCGGATCAAAGGTCTGAGGCCTGTTTCTATTTTGCCGTGAAATCAGAATTTTACACGGACGATACACGTTCTGCTCTGGCCCCCGATGGTGGCAGTTACCGTACAGGTGCCGTTTCCAACCGGGGTGACGGTACCGTCTGCGGAGACCGTGGCCACGGAGGTGTTGCTGCTCGTCCAGCTGGGGGCGGCGGAGCTGCCCTCCACCTTGATCTGATAGGAGACGCCCTTCTGGGAGAGGGTGAAATCCTCCCGGCTCAGGGTAAAGGAGGCGGTGGACCCGGAGGAATTGGAGGAGCCGGACCCGGAGCCGCCTTCAATGGAATTGTAGACCTTGCAGGTCTGGGTGACCCCGCCGGCCAGAGTGGCGGTGATGGTGGTGGTCCCCTTCTTGGTCCCGTGGCTCACCTTGCCGTTAGCGTCCACCGAGGCGATGCCGGAATCTTCGCTGGTCCAGGTGATGGTCCCGGTGGACCCGGCGGGGGAGAAGGTGGGGGTCAGGGTGATAGGCTCAGGGTAGCGGGTGCTGAAGGAAAATTCCTGTTTATTCAAAGTAAAGCCGGTGGCAGTCTGACCGGCGGGGGCGGCGCTGGGAGAAGG
>JAHHSE010000052.1 GCA_020025395.1 Oscillospiraceae bacterium | reverse complement strand
GGTATGTCATACCGCCCTCCTTCTGGCCCTCTCAGAGACCCTGCCCGCCCGGCTGGAGACCCTTGGACTCTCCCAGCTCCTCTCCGCCATAGAGCTGCCCCTCTGTCCGGTTTTGGCAAAGATGGAGCAGGCGGGCTTCCTGGTGGACCGAACCGCCCTCTCCCATTTCGGCGAGACCCTGCGGAGCAGGATCCAGGCCGCCCAGGCCGCCATCTATGAGCTGGCGGGCGAGGAATTCAACATCAATTCCACCCGGCAGCTGGGCCGAATCCTCTTTGAGAAGCTGGGCCTCCCTCCCCTGAAAAAGACCAAGACGGGATACTCCACCAACGCCGAGGTACTGGAAAAGCTGAAGGAGACCACCGACAGCCCCATCGTCTCCGCCATTTTGGAGTATCGTCAGTACACCAAGCTAAACTCCACCTATGTGGAGGGACTCAGCAAGGTCATCGCCCCGGACGGACGCATCCACACCAGCTTCCAGAATACCGTCACCGCCACAGGGCGGCTCTCCTCCGCCGAGCCAAACCTGCAAAACATCCCTGTCCGCACGGAGCTGGGGGCCAAAATGCGGGAGATGTTTGTGGCCGCCCCCGGGAATGTGCTGGTGGATGCGGACTATTCCCAGATCGAGCTGCGTCTTCTGGCCCACATCGCCCAGGATGCCACCATGATCGAGGCCTTCCGCTCCGGCACCGACATCCACACCGTCACCGCAGGTCAGGTCTTCGCCGGGCCGGGAGAGGAGATTACCCCCGAAATGCGCCGGCGGGCCAAGGCGGTGAACTTCGGGATCGTCTATGGGATCTCCGACTTCTCCCTCTCCCAGGACATCGGCGTGACCCGCAGCCAGGCCAGGGACTATATGGATCGGTATTTCGCCACCTATCAGGGGGTCCACGCCTACCAGAAGGAGGTGGTGGAGCAGGCCAAGAGGGACGGCTTTGTCACCACCCTCTTCGGACGCCGCCGCTGGCTCCCTGAGCTGAAATCCTCCAACTTCAGCCTCCGCTCCTTTGGGGAGCGGGTGGCGCTGAATATGCCCATCCAGGGCACTGCCGCCGATGTGATGAAGCTGGCCATGATCCATGTGGACCGCGCCCTCACCCGGGCCGGACTCAAGGCCAGGCTGGTCCTTCAGGTCCATGACGAGCTGATTGTGGAGTGCCCCCGGGAGGAGACCGAGGCTGTGAAGGCCCTCCTCACCCGGGAGATGGAGGGGGTGGCCCAGCTCTCCGTCCCTCTCAAGGCGGATTCCGTCTCCGGGCACAGCTGGGCGGAGACCCACTGACTTCCCGCCAAATACTTGAAATAGGAGGCCTTTTTATGGAACTTCGACCCATCACTCAGCTGGAGCGTTGGTATCGGGAGGAACTCTCCACCGCCTTCCCTCCCAACGAGAGGAAAAGCCTGGAGGATCTCTGCGCCCTGATGGAGGCCGGACGGTATCAGATCCTGGGGCTTTTTGAGGAGGAAACCCTGCTGGGCTACGGAACTCTTTGGATGGAACCTGGGGATTTGTCCTGCATCCTTCTGGACTATCTTGGGGTCCGGGCCTCCTGCCGGAATCAGGGCCTGGGAGGCGCCCTCCTCCGCCTTCTGACCCGGCACTTTCAGGGGCGTTCCTCCATTCTGGCCGAGGCGGAGGTCCCCGTCCCCGGCGGCACGGAGGAGGAAAACGCCCTCCGCCGCCGCCGAATGGGCTTTTATGCCCGAAACGGCTTTTCTCCGGTTTATGAGATGGCTACCTGTGGGATGCGGTTTCAAACCTATCTGGGGGGACCGATCCCCGCCGACCTCACTCCGGTCATGGCCCTGCACAAGGCCATCTATGGGCCGGAGCGGGTGGATGTGGTGATTCCCCTGGGTCCTCATCAAAGCCCGCCCCCTTCTCTATTTTTGTGAGGTGAACAACATGAAGTATCAACTGGTCCCCATGGACCGCTCCCATCTTCCCGCCGCCGTCCGTCTGGAGCGTCAGGTCTTCTCCCGCCCCTGGTCGGCCCGGATTCTGGAAGACGCGCTGTACAATCCCCAGGTCTCTCTGGTGGCCGCCCAGGGGGCGCAGGGGGAATTTCTGGGCTATGGCATGGTCAGCGCCGTGCTGGATGAGGGCTGTCTGGAAAAAATCGTGGTGGACCCCCAATACCGCCGCCAAGGAGTGGCCGAGGAGATTTTAAAGGCCTTCCTCCGCTTTGGCTGGGCCCATCTGGCCTTTCTCACCCTGGAGGTCCGGGAGAGCAACGCCCCCGCCATCGCCCTTTATCAAAAGCTGGGCTTTCAGGAGGTGGGCAGACGGAAGAATTATTATACCGATCTTTCAGAGGACGCACTTCTCTTTACAGCAGATTTTTCAGCCGGAAAAGCACAGGAGGTTCAGCCATGTTGATACTGGGAATCGAATCCTCCTGCGATGAGACCGCCGCCGCCCTGGTGCGGGACGGACGCACCGTCCTCTCCAGCGTCATCGCCACCTCTGTGGCGGAGCATGCCGTCTATGGGGGCGTGGTGCCGGAGATCGCCTCCCGCAGACATACGGAGTCCATTGTCCAGGTCACCCGGCAGGCCTTTCAGGAGGCCGGCCTGACCCCCAGGGAGGTGGACGCTGTGGCGGTGACCTCCGCCCCCGGTCTCATCGGCGCCCTTCTGGTGGGGGTCAATTTCGCCAAGGCCGCCGCCTACGGCCTCGGCGTCCCTTTGATTCCCGTCCACCATGTCCGGGGCCACATTGCCGCCAACTACATCGCCCATCCGAACCTTGTCCCCCCCTTCCTCTGTCTCTGCGTCTCCGGGGGGACCACTGCCCTGGTGGATGTGAAAACCTATACCCAAATGGAGGTCTTGGGCGCCACTCGGGACGACTCCGTAGGCGAGTGCTTTGACAAGGTGGCCAGAGTCCTGGATTTGGGCTATCCCGGAGGTCCCCCTCTGGACCGGATCGGCCGCACGGGGAATGACAAGGCCTACCCCTTCCCTCGTGCCCATGTTCAAAACAGCGACTTGGACCTCTCCTTCTCCGGGCTGAAAACGGCGGTCATCAATCTGGCCCACAACGCCCGGCAGAAGGGGGAGCCCCTCTCCATTCCCGATCTTGCCGCCTCCTTCTCCGCCGCTGTCAGCGACAGCCTGGTCCCCCGCTCCATGGCGGCCCTGTCGCTCACCGGCTATGACAAGCTGGCTGTGGCGGGAGGGGTGGCCGCCAACAGCCGAATCCGGGCCGATCTGTCCGCCGCCTGTCAGGACCGGGGCATCTCCCTCTTCCTCCCTCCTCTCTCCCTCTGCGGGGACAACGCCGCCATGATTGGCTGTCAGGGGTATTATGAATATCAGGCGGGCAAGCGGGGGGATCTCTCCCTGAATGCCTTTGCCACCATGGACATCAGCCGGGGGTAACCCCCGGCTTTTTTGCAGGAATTCCGGCAGTTTCCGCCCGCCGCAGCAATAAACCCCGGAATGATTTCTTATGTTAACTTTGCACCTGCGTAATTTACCTCTTATTTCCATTTTTTGTGTGGAAAACTCTGTGGATATGTGGAAAACTCCCTGACTTTCCCCCTTTCTTTCTGTGGAAAACCCTGTGGAAACTGTGGATAACTCTTTGTAAATCTCTTTATCTTAAAACATTATGTCCCCAAATAACAGAAAAAGAAATGAAATCCTTGTCCATTCTTTCCCCATTTTTTCTCCAAACAGTCAAAAATACCCCTCTCTTTCTTCCCCTGTTTTTTGCATTTTTTTGTCAGAGCCTCTCTGATTATGAAGGATTTCCACCGACTTCTATCAAGAATACAAATTGTATATTACCCTTGACGGCATCCGGGAAATATAGTATACTGTTTAACAGTTCACTTTCAGCCCTGTTGGCCGGACTTCTTCTCCTGCGCTGGTGTAGCTCAGTCGGTAGAGCAGCTGATTCGTAATCAGCAGGTCAGGTGTTCAAGTCACCCCACCAGCTCCAAAAAAGAAGGCCATGGGATCCGGTACAGGGCATCGCAAACGGGAAAAGGAGGAAACACAATCTGTGTTTCCTCCTTTTGCTTTCAAAAAAGATCAGGCGGAATGCTTTGAACACACTCCTTCCAATCTCTTCCTTTTTTGAGCAGTTCATTCAGCATATCCCCGGATTTCTCTGCCCATCGCCTGCGTGTTTCATTGGAACGCCATGCTCTGCGGCGAGGGCCTGATAGGAGCCTTCTCCAAAAAGGGGCAGAGAATCTCTCACCTCCCTTTCTCTCTCAGAAGGGCGGCCTGTTCGGCCAGTCGGGAGACCACCAGAGAACGGAAGGCGGGAGGGGACTTCACCTCCAGCATGGGGCCGAAGGAAAGAACCCGGATTAAAAGCTCTGCCTCGTCCTCCCGGTCATAGCGGAGGGTGATCTGATAGCGGCCCTCCTCCAGGCACAGGGTTTCCTTTTCAAAATGGGAGAAGTGAAGGAGGGCCCGCTCCAGGGCGTTCCGCTCCTCCCGAAGCAGCAGGGTTAAGGTCTTGAGGCTGAGAGGGGGAATCCGGACCGCGTCGGGGTCATAGGGGTCCATCAGCGTGCAGACGCGGAGCCGAGCCAGATTGACGGTCTGAAACTGCCGGTTTCCCAGCGTCAGGAGACGGAACTTATCATCCTTGGCGGAGTATTCCAGACAGCGGGGAATGCAGGAAAAGGAGCGGAGCCGTCCTCCGTGTCCGGCCAGAGAGAGCCGGATTCTACGCCCCTCCCGAAGGGCCTGAAGGATTTGGGAGAAGCAGGCCCTGTAGACGGGGTCCTCATAGGGGTCTCCGTCGGCATATCGGTCAAAGAAGAGGAAGGTCTCCGGCCGAAAGAGAGGCTCCACCTCCTCCAGACCAGACGGGTCCGGCTGAAAAAGGGCGATGCGGGGATCCAGCAGAAGGGCCTTCATCCACCGCTTCTGCAAGGTGGTCAGCGGCATGGTTGGCCTATGCTTCAGCGGGGTGTGAAGGTCGGGGGTCAGGAGGGGCCAGGCCTCCTTTTTCAGGGCGGCGGGAATGGAGAGGACGCTTTCCGCAAAGGCCTTGCGCCGGACCGTCCGGGTCAGGGATTGAGGGGTGAGGGTCCCGGCTGCGGCCTCCTCCAAAATAGAGGCCACCACCTGAAAATAACAGCCGTAAATTTCACTAAAGAGCATGAAGATCTCCTTTGTACATTGTCTCCATCTCCTCCAGATCCCGCTGAAACAGGGCAGTCACGGAGGGATTGCTGCATCGCAGGTCCACAATATGACCCAGAAAGGTCCGAAGCCAGGGCAGCATTTCGGAGGCGTCATAGACCCGGGCGGTGAATTGACAGGTGAAGGGGTCCAGACGGACCACGGAGCCATTCCGTTTCTCCCGGACCAGCCGCCGGAAGAGGTATTCCTCTCCCGGACCCAGCCGAAGGGTCATCTCAATGGATTCCAGCCGGGGCCACCCTGCGGCGGAGACCCCCCAGAGGTGGGGACAGGTTCGGGACCAGAGGGCCTCATAGTCGGAGAACCGCCCCTCCTCTTCCTCCGTGAGGACCCGGTGTATGGAATCGATTCGAAAGAAGAGAGGGGGGCTGGAGAAGGAGGAAAAGCCCATCACATACTGCCGCCCGGTCTGGGTGCTGGCGTATAGTTTGAGGGGGCAGAAGGTTCGGCGGGTCTCCCGATGGGCCTGGAAATTTTTCAGCACCAGAGTGACCCGGCGATGGGCCTGAATGGCGGCCAGCAGGGCGCAGAGGATCTCACTGTCCAGAGCGTGAAGGATATAGTGATGCTTGAAGCGGAAACAGGAGGGGGGCTGTTCCAGCCTGTCCAGAAGGAAGGAGCCGATCACCCCCAAGGGGGCCTCCTCGGAGAAAAAGGACAGGGCATCGGCCCAGGAGGTCAGGGAAACGGCGGGGTGATCGGTCCTCCGATAGAGGATGGAGCGGCCCTCTTTTCTGGTGTCCAAGAGGCCCAGAGCCTCGTACTCCCTGAGCTTTTTCCGCACCGTGGACTCATCCAGGGAGACGGGGCGGCGAAAGGCGGAAAGATAACGGTCCTCCATGGCATCCATAAGCTCTTTTGCCGTCATGGACTCTCCCTCCGCCAGAAGATCCATGAGGTAGAAGTGGAGGGTGATGTCCTTGTCGGTAAAGCTCTTGGCCCCAAAGGCCTTATACAGGGGGTTGCGGGAGGTCCTGCGGCTGTCCACGGACAGGTAAACATTTTTCCCCCCTCCGTCCCGGCGGAAGGAGAGATAGTCCCCCAACCAGCTCTCTATCCGTCGGCGCTCGTTGTCATAGCTTCGGGGACTTTTCATCCCGTACTCCTCCCGGCTTTTGAAGCCGTAGACATAAAATTGACGCATATAGGCTCGGATGGTTTCAAAATTTTTGATCAGCTCCCGATAGGCCACAGCCGTCCCCCTCTTTTCCTGTTTTATTCTATCATAGCACCCGGTGAATTTGGTTCGCAACCTTTTTCCCATGAAACACGCCCTGGTTTGGAGTATACTGAAAGAGAAATGGGCTGCGGGTTCCCCGGAAAACAGAGGGAACCCAGCAGGAGACGGCGTTCAACCAGGTGGAGCGGGAGAAAACCGGGCATCTTTGAACGACTTTTTTGAAAAGTTTGGGAGGGAAGACAATGATAGCATTGCCGCCGCAGGTGGAGCGGGGACTGTCGCTGCTGGGGGCAGCGGGCTTTGAAGCCTATGTCGTGGGGGGTGCGGTGCGGGACTCCCTCCGAAAAAAGGGGCCGGTGAAGGACTGGGATCTGACCACCAACGCCCGCCCCCGCCAGGTGGAGGAGGTCTTTTCCCAATTCCCCGTTATTGAGACCGGATTAAAGCACGGGACGGTGACCGTGATGCTGGACGGGCTCCCCTTGGAGATCACCACCTATCGGGTGGATGGGAATTATACCGATCACCGCCGCCCGGATCAGGTTCGGTTTTCCCGCAGTCTGGAGGAGGATGTCCGGCGGAGGGATTTTACCATCAATGCCCTGGCTTATCACCCTAACACCGGGGTGGTGGATTGGACGGGTGGCCGAAAGGACCTGGAAGAGGGACGGATTCGCTGTGTGGGGGACCCGGATCGCCGTTTTCAGGAGGACGGGCTGAGGATTTTACGGGCCATCCGCTTTGCCTCGGTCTTTGGGATGACACTGGAGGAGGAGACCGGAAAGGCGGTTCACAGAAATCGGGACCTGCTTCGGGCCATTGCCCCGGAGCGGATTCGGGGAGAGCTGACCCGTCTGCTCTGTGGACCGGGGGTGCGGGCGGTGCTTCTGGAATATTCCGACGTGCTCTCCGTCCCCATTCCGGAGCTTGCCCCCCTGGTGGGCTTTGACCAGAGAAACCCCCACCATGAGATGGATATCTGGGGTCACACGGCGGTGGTGGCGGAGCATAGCCCGCCGGACCCCATACTCCGCTGGGCGGCCCTGCTCCACGATGTGGGCAAGCCCCCCTGCTTTACCCTCTCTCAAGATGGGGTGGGGCATTTTTATGGACATCCCCAAAAGGGCGGGGAAATGGCGGAGGCCATTTTGCATCGGCTCCGTTTTGATACGGCGGGCCGAACCGCCATCACCCAGCTGGTCCGCTGTCACGACCTCCCCGTCCAGGGAGGACGAAGGGCGGTTCGCCGCCTCCTGTGCAGACTGGGGGCGGAGCCTCTCCGCCGGCTCATCGCCCTCCGTCAGGCGGATGTGATGGGCCATTCTCAAAAGGATCGGGAGAGGCTTCGGGAGGGGGAGGAGGCCCTGGTCCTCTTAGAGGATCTGATTGCCGAAGGAGCCTGTGTCTCACGAAAGGATCTGGCGGTGGACGGAAGGGACCTGCTGGCCTTGGGGCTGCAGGGCAGGGAGATCAAAACAGCCTTGGAGGACTGTCTCCGGGGGGTGGTGGAGGAATGGGTCCCCAATCAGCGGGAGGCCCTGCTCCAATATGTCCGGGACCGTCGGGCCGGAAAGGAGCCGGGGCCTTCCTGAATCTCCCAAAATTCCATCGTTCAGGCCGATAAAAAAAGCTGGAAAAAAGGAGAAAAATGTGATATCCTTGGAAAATAGGAGGTATGTTATGAAACGACGAATTTTCAGTTTCTTTCTGGCCTGTGCGCTCTGCATGGGCCTGATGGTCCCCTCCGGGTATGCCCTGGACGGGGAGGACCCCGGGGCGAATGCCAGAGGGGGAAAAACCCACACCCTGAATGATGGGGAGTATTTAGATCTTGAGCTGGAGAAGGCTGAGATCCAAGACGGTGATATCATCGAAATCAATGGCACCGTTCATGTGAATGACCGAGCCAGCAATTCAGATCCCTGGATCATTAACAAACAGGTGACCATCCGTGGAAAAAACGGTCAAGGCAATATTGATATCCGCCCCGGCGGAATCCTGCTCAATGCGGATGTGACCTTTGAAAACTTGGAATTGAGCCTGGCCAACAATGTCCGAAATGTGATTATGGCCAATGGACATACTCTGGTTTTGGACAATGTGAGCAAAGGCTCTACCGGTCGTCCCATCCATGTGATGTGCGGCGGGGTGACAGGACGCACCGTCAACTCCAGACCCGGAGACCAAAGCGAGGTTCTTTTAAAAAACAAAGTTTCTCTGGGCAATCTTTATGCGGGAAGCATTGACAGCAGCGGTGCAGGAAACCAATTTGACCTCCCGGTTACCATCACGGTTGACTCCACCGCCAGTGGCAGAATTGAACATATTTACGCCAGCGGAGCGCTGGAAACCTATGTTGACCGAAATGAGATGCTCAATCCGCACTATCAGGTGGCGCCCCCCACCCAAGACCCCGCCAAATTCCAGGTGACAGGCCCTGTGGAGATCCATCTGTACGGCAGTGTGGTAAGAGAAGTGGATGGCAGAACCGGCGGAGACAGAAATGCCAGTGTGGTCTATAACGGCAGTGGTGATCTGAACGAATCCCTGAAGCTTACCAACATTGCCAATCTCACTGTGGAGTCCGGCAATGTGACCCCGGCAGCGGGAAGCAGCTTTGCGGGAAACACGCCCAATCTCTCGGTCACGCCCGGGGCCATTCTCAATTTGAAGAATTTCGGAAATTCTCTGGATGTGGGAATTTTTCACGGCGGTACCATCATTCTGGGCGAGCAGCAGACCATGAGGATTCAAGGAACGGTAAGCGGGAACACCAAGGTAGGCATTGGGGGACTGTTCCAGAATGCCTCCACCGCCTCGCCTCTGGGGGGCCATACTTACAT
>JAHHSE010000051.1 GCA_020025395.1 Oscillospiraceae bacterium | reverse complement strand
CTGGCGGGAAGCCTTGGAGGCCACTGAGATCTATTCCGTCCAGGGCCTCACCTCCAAGGAGCGGCCCCTCCTCACCCGCCGGCCCTTCCGCGCCCCTCATCATACCATCTCCGCCACAGGTATGTCCGGAGGCGGAAGTCCCATCCCCCGTCCCGGTGAAATCTCCCTGGCCCACCACGGGGTTCTCTTCCTGGATGAAATGCCGGAGTTTCACAAGGATGTGCTGGAGGTCCTCCGTCAGCCCATGGAGGAGGGAGCGGTCCACATCTCCCGCTCCGCCGGGTCCGAGACCTTCCCCGCCGACTTTATGCTGATCTGCGCCATGAACCCCTGCAAATGCGGCTGGTACGGCCATCCCTCCGGCCGATGCTCCTGTTCCCCCTCCTCGGTGGAGAAATATCTGGGCAAGCTGTCCGGCCCCCTTCTGGACCGGGTGGACCTCTATGTGGAGGTTCCCGCCCTGGAGTTTGACGAGCTGAGCCGGATCTCCCGCTCGGCGGAGAGCTCCGCCCAGATCAAAGTCCGGGTGGATGCCGCCCGTCGGATCCAAACCGGCCGATTTGGCCCGGAGGGTCCTCCCTGCAATGCCCGGATGGACTCCACCCAGGTCTCCGCCTTCTGCCGGCTGGATGAGAGCTGTCAGGCCGTCATGAAGGGGGCCTATGAGCATATGGGCCTTACCGCCCGGAGCTATGACCGGATTTTGCGTGTGGCCCGCACCATCGCCGATCTGGACGGCTCGGAGGAGATACAGGTTTCCCACCTGGCGGAGGCCATCCAATATCGGGAGAGCGAATACCTGCGCCGATAATCTGAAAAGCACCCATACGGAATACAAAGGAGTACCGCAATGAATGAAATTTTCCTGCTGAAATTGGGCGAGCTGGTCCTCAAGGGGCTTAATCGCCGGAGCTTTGAGGAAAAGCTCATGGGCAATATCCGCCGCCGCCTCACCCCCTATGGAGCATTCCGCGTCTATACCCGTCAGTCCACCACTTATGTGGAGCCTCAGACGGAGGACTGCGATATGGACGGGGCCTGGGAGGCCCTGACCAGGATCTTCGGCATCGTGGGCCTCTCGCGCGCCAGGGCCTGCGACAAGACCCCGGAAGCCATGCTGGAGACCGCCCGGACCTTTTTTGACCATTCGCTCCGTGCCGCCAAGACCTTCAAAGTGGAATCCAAGCGGGCGGACAAGTCCTTCCCCATGACCTCCATCCAGCTTTCCCAATGGGTGGGGGGAGAGCTGGACGAGTGCTATCCCCATCTGCGGGTAGATGTCCACCAGCCCGAGCTTACCATCCATCTGGAGGTCCGGGATTACGCCGCCTATGTCCACGCCGATCCCCAGCCGGGGGCCGGCGGTCTTCCGGTTGGCATGGGCGGAAAGGCGATCTCCCTCCTCTCCGGCGGCATCGACTCCCCTGTGGCCTCCTGGATGATGGCCAAGCGGGGGGTCCAGCTGGAGATGGTCCACTTCTTCAGCTATCCCTATACCTCGGAGGAGGCCAAGCAGAAGGTCCTGGACCTGGCCAAGCTCCTCACCCCCTGGTGCGGACGGCTCAAGGTCCATATCGTCCCCTTCACCTCCATTCAGGAGGAGCTGCGCCGCTCCTGTCCGGAGGAGCTGTTCACCATCCTCATGCGGCGGTTCATGATGCGAATCGCCCAGCGGGTGGCCTTCCGGGAGGGGGCCGGCGCCCTGGTCACGGGAGAGAGCCTGGGCCAGGTCGCCAGTCAAACCATGTATGCCATGCGCTGCACCGAAGCGGTCTGCGAGCTGCCCGTCTTCCGCCCCCTGGTGGGTATGGACAAGGAGGAGATTATCCGCATCGCCCGCCGGATCAACACCCTGGAGACCTCCAACCTCCCCTATGAGGACTGCTGCACCGTCTTTACCCCCAGACATCCCCGCACCCGGCCCAGACCGGAGGAGCTGGAGGCCGCCGAGACCGAGGCCGGATTTGACATTGACGCGATGGTAAAGGATGCGGCAGACCGCATTGAGACCGTCCTCTTTGTGCCGGAAAAGCTGTGAGGGCAGCCAAAACTGACCCCGGCTATGCTTGGAAAGGACCGATGTCATCATGTCACATATTGTAGAGCTCATCGCCGTGGGGACCGAGCTGCTGCTGGGCAACATCGTAAACTCCGATGCCCGGATGCTTTCTCAGGGTCTTTCCGCCCTTGGGCTGAATGTCTACTACCATACTGTGGTGGGGGACAATCCGGACCGTCTCCGTCAGGCGGTCTCCATTGCCAGGGAGCGGGCCGACATCATCATCACCACCGGAGGACTTGGCCCCACCTGTGATGATCTCACCAAAAATGTCCTGGCCCAGGCCTTTGGGAAGAAGCTGGTCTTCGATTCCCGTTCTGCTGACCGGATTCGGGCCTATTTCGAGAGGCTCCATCCCAGCCATCCCATGACGGAAAACAACCTTCAGCAGGCCATGCTCCCAGAGGGCTGCACCATCTTTGACAACGATTGGGGAACCGCCCCCGCCTGCGCTTTTGAGGCTGACGGAACCCATGTGATCCTCCTCCCCGGCCCTCCCCGGGAGTGCACCGCCCTCTTCCGCCATCGGGTGGTTCCCTATCTTCAGGCCCTTTCTGAGGGCACCATTCTCTCCCACACGCTGAAGATCTTCGGCATCGGGGAATCCGCCCTGGAGTCCATGCTCCGGGAGAAGATGAACACCATGGAAAATCCCACCCTGGCCCCCTACGCCAAAGAGGGAGAGGTGGAGCTTCGTGTCACCGCCAAGGCAAGGACCGTGGCTCAGGCCGAGGCCCTGCTCGCCCCGGTCTGTGAGGAGCTGCGCGCCCTTCTGGGAAAAAAGGTCTATGGAATGGATGTGGACAATCTCGAAACCGTGGTTTTGGACCTTTTGAAGCGGGCGGGCAAATCCCTGGGGACGGCGGAGAGCTGCACCGGGGGGCTGATCGCCAAGCGGATGACCGATCTTCCCGGTGCCTCCCAGGTCTTTCATGGGGGGATCATCAGTTATGCGGACCAGGTGAAGGCCAATGTCCTTCAAGTGCCTCAGGCTCTTTTGGACCGATATGGGGCGGTGAGCGAGCCGGTCGCCGCCGCCATGGCAGAGGGAGCAAGGCAGGCTCTTGGGGTGGATCTTGCGGTTTCGGTCACCGGTGTGGCAGGACCCGATCCCGATGACCGGGGCAATGAGGTGGGGCTTGTGTATATCGCTCTGGCCCAGGAAAGCGGCACACAGGTGGAACTGCGCCACTTCGGCGCCCTTCGCTCCCGGACTCGGACCGCCGCCGCCAGCCACGCGCTCAACATGGTCCGACTGGCGATCCTCCAGGGGGAGGGGAGCGGCTTCCATTTCCAATAAAAAAAGGGATCGTATCACAGTGGATACGATCCCGTTTCCATTTCCCTTGCTTGGGGCGGACGGTATCAGCAGTAAAACGCGTGGGATGCGATGGTGGTGACCGGTGTACGGGTACGGGCCACCCAGCTGTTCCCGGAAACCCGGGGATTGATGAAGTACAGACTGTGGCCTGCGGTATTGACCCCCTCCATCACCAGCTTGGCGGCGATGACACTCTCCGCATTAGGCTCCTTGTGGATGGAACCGTTCCTCACCGGGGTAAACTGGTTGGTCTGATGAATGACCTCATACACGGTATTGGGGAAGAGCGGGGAGTTCACCCGATTCATAATCACATTCCCCACCGCAATCTTTCCCTCCAGAGGCTGGTTGCCGCTCTCCGCGTGAATAATGTGGCTGAGCCAGTAGAGTGTATCCTGAGCATAGACCTGGGAGGCATCCCGGATGGGACCGGACCCATTCTCGCTGAGGAGTACCGCACCCATCTGGGCATCCCAGTTCACATCCAGACCCAGAGCCAGGCCAAGAGTACGGACCGGGAGGGTGATGATCCCCTCAGGGGTCAGCTGGATTTTATCCGGAACATACAGGCAGCGGCCATTGGCCACCAGATACGGGGCGCCGGGCTGGAGCTCCAGGGTCAAGCCCTCGGCCCGGACCACGGCTTTGTTGTTTTCCCAGGTCGCCTGGGCATCCGGATAGTAGGTCTTCACAATGGGCCAGTAAGAGACATAGGTGGTCTCCTTGCTGACAGAGACGGGGGCGTCCATTTGGACGGCCTCTCCATCGGCAATGATAGGGGGAATCTCCACCGCCACGGTCTGGCCCGCCAAGACAAAGGTCAGCGCAAACGCCAGAAAAAGGGTTTCCATACGATGTTTCATAACATGAATTCTCCTAAATTTCACAAAAGATTGATACCGTTTTTTAATCTTTGTTACTGTATTGTAACTTCTTTGGCGGAAAAATGCAAGAAAAAATTTTACCATTTCGCTGGCGGGATCCCTGTTTTTTTCTCCGGTATCAACAAAAAGCATTGAAAACACTGGGGTTTCTCAAAAATTCTCCCCTCTGATTTTGTAGAAAAGAAAGTAAATTTAGGGAGACTTTCTGGATTGGCCCATAGAAAATGAATGGAAAATATCATTTTCTTTTCTCCCGAAACGGCAGAAACGGCAAGAGCGGCACAGCAAACGCTGCACCGCTCCTCCGCAAGAGTGTATTCGGTTTGAGTACGGACTTTTTTCTTTGGGTGGGGCTGCATCCATCTTCCGTGAAAGCGTGATGCCTGGGAAGATATAAGGCTCACAGACTGCTCTCCGGGGGCAGAAAAACGGGCCATCCCCTCTCATTGAGCTGAGGGATCAGTCTCCCCAGGGCCTGGGCGGACCGGGCGGAATCCTCCAACAGGAGCCTGGTGGCGGCATTCCGCTTCTGAAGCTCCTCCATCAGGGCCGACACCAGTTCGGAGGACCCGGAGCCGGAATAGGAGCGGCCGGTGAGGTGTCCGGTCCAGCAGGCCCAACCCGCCTCCTTCAGCCTTCTCCGAAGGGCGGGGCCTCCCTCCACCAGAAGATAGTCGGTCCTGGTCCTGGCGATGTGGCTTAGAAGACGATTTCCCTCCTCCGCCTGATTCTGACAGGCGGAGACTGTCTCCCCGTCTACCAGGAATCCGATTCGATGCCCCTGGGCCAGCAGACGCCGGATCTCATCGTCCCACTGAGCCATATGACCGGGCCGAAAAAAGAAGATGGCCTTTTCCCCCTTCCACTCCAGCTGATTCAGCACCGCCAGCGGCCCCTCTCCGCTGTCGCATCGGATGCCCAAAGAGACCCGAACCCTCTTATTTTCCGGGACTTCCGGCTCCGGCTCCGGCTGGGCGGAGGGAGTTGGGCTGGGCGGCAGGGAGGGAAGCTCCTCCACCTGACCCTGTTCAAACTTTTTCTTCTGTTCCCGGAGCTTATCAGATGCCGAGGAGACGAAAAATCGATCATCCAGATAGTACCCCCCCTCATTTTTAATCCGAATCAGGGGGCCGAAGCCGGTGTTCAGGAGGGAGTATTCCAGATCGAAGTAGTTGCATACCGCCCAGGCCGGAAGATAGATGGTATGGTTTCTGACCAGGGCCCGATAGGGATAGAGCCGCTCCATGGTGTCATATGTGGTCCCTTTGGCGATGTCAAAGGTGATGATGGGCTTCTGCTTCCCATAGAGGGAAAGGGTGTTGAGCTGCTTGTCCTGTCCATAGAACACCCCCAGATTCACCCCCCCATTCCCCTCAGACAAAAAGGTGGTATAGGGCACATAGACGGTCCCGGAGGAGACAATGGGGACGGTGGAGGGTGTGTAGTCCACAATTTTGTCATTGACTGCCAGAAAATAAACGGAATCGCTCCCCAGAGCGGCGGGGAGCAGCGCGCAGAGAAGGAACAGAGCAATCATCAGCGCTGCGATCTTTCTCTTCATCCCTCCACCTCCTTTTATGTTATCTTATCATACCCAAGCGCTTTTGTCACCCTTCCCCCGATGTTCCGTTCTCTCGGAAAGCAGAACCCTTTAATGAAATTTTAATCTTTCCTCAAGAACATTTCCAGACGGAACGGGTACAATTTACAATAAAAAGGAGGTATGGACATGGCAGAGATCACCTTGGAACAAGTGGAAAAACTGCGGGCGCGCTGTGACCTGGGCTATGAGGAGGCCCGCGCCCTTCTGGAACGGTGCAACGGCAGTGTGCTGGATGCCCTCATCGAGCTGGAGCGTCAGGGACGGGCCAACAGCCCGGACAGCGGCCATTCATCCGCTTCTGACCCTTTCTCCGCCCGGAGGGAACCGTTCTCCCGTCCGCCCGTACCCATCATCACCGGCTCCGCCTGGGAAAACTTCTGGAAGGATGCCAAATCCATCCTGTCCAAGCTTTGGGACATCCTCCGTGATCTTAATCGCTATCAGCTCCATGTGCTCCGCGGGGACAGGCTCCTCTGCGTCATTCCCCTTTGGGTCCTGCTGATTTTGATTTTTGTGGTTTGGATCACCGTACCTTTGTTGATCATCGGTCTCATGATGCACTGCCGATATGAGCTGGTGAAGGAGGGATAGGGATGGCAGAACAGATTTTGCTGGTCGAGGACGAGGAAAAACTGGCCCGGATGGTAGAGCTGGAGCTTCACTATGAGGGCTATGCGGTGACAAAGGCGTTTGACGGCCGCTCCGGCTTGGAAAAGGCCCTGTCCGGAGCCTTTGATCTGATTCTTCTCGATATTATGCTGCCCGGTCTCTCCGGAATGGAAGTCTTACGGCGCATCCGCAAGGAAAGTCAGATTCCGATTATTATGTTAACTGCAAGAGATACGGTCATGGACAAGGTGGCGGGACTGAATTCGGGCGCGGACGACTACATCACAAAGCCCTTTGCCATCGAGGAGCTGCTGGCCCGCATCCGGGCCGCCCTCCGAAAGCAGAATGCCCCCGCTGTGACAGAGGAAATCCTGACGGCGGGTCCGCTGACCCTGAATGTGAGTCGGCATCAGGTCCTGGTGGGAGAGTCGGAGGTGGAGCTGACCCGGCGGGAGTTCGATCTTCTCCGCTATCTGCTGGCCAACAAAGGGCGGGTCATCAGCCGGGAGAGTCTGCTGGATCATGTTTGGGGCTATGATTTTGTGGGCGAAACCAATGCGGTGGATGTATACATCTCCTTTCTCCGCTCCAAGCTGGACGACCCCTTCCACATAAAGCTCATCCACACGGTTCGAGGGGTAGGGTATGTGATTAAGGAGGACTGATCCGCCGCTCGTTGTTAAGAAATCATGGAAAGGAGGGGACCCCATGCCAAAAGACCAGATGGAACGGGTAAAATCCTCCCTGATCTTCCGCCTGACGGGAAAATTCTCTATTCGCCTCCTGGGCATTTTCATCTCACTGGATCTCCTTCTCATTCTTTTGGCGGGAGGGCTGACCTTTCTCTGGGCCAGCCATCTGGGCGAGGATATCTCGGCCCTGGTGGAGACCCACGGGGTGCCGGGACATAGAGCCGCCCTCTGGATGAAGGCGGGCCAATTTCAAGTCAAGCCCCTGGACCATCCCCCTGAGGGGGCCTTCTCCTTTTCGTCCGGCCGGGCCTCCTCCCCCGACAAAGAGACCTGGTGGAGCTTTGATCCCCCCATTCTCCGCCTGGAACGAATCACCTCCCAAGGGAGGCCCTATGCCATTTTGCTGGATCTCACCCGCCTGCTCCGCAATCTGCAAATGGCCGCTGTCTGTCTTTTGATCTGGGAGGCTTTCATTCTGATTCTCCATCTGTTCCGCAATACCCGCACCCTCTCCCACACCCTTCGGCCCATTCAGGAGCTGGCGGCGGCGGCCTCCCGGCTGGGAAATCTCTCCTCTCTCTCCCATCAGGAGCTGCGGGAGCTTGCGGACAAGCTGGATGAGATTAACTCCAGCCATCTGGACCTGCGTATCACCACCCCCAGCGCCCGGCAGGAGATGATCGCCCTCACCGATGCCATCAACTCCATGCTGGAACGAATCGACCGGGCCTATCAGTCTCAGGCCCGCTTTGTCTCCGATGCCAGCCATGAGCTTCGCACCCCCATTGCGGTGGTCCGAGGCTATGCGGATATGCTGGACCGATGGGGCAAAAAGGATCCCAATATCCTCCGGGAGGCCATTGACTCCATCAGGGCCGAGGCCGTGACCATGCAAAATCTGGTGGAACAGCTTCTGTTTCTGGCCCGCGGAGACAACAACTCCACCTCTCTCCAGCCTCAGCCCTTTGACCTCACCATCGTGGCCGGCCAGCTCATCAAGGAGGCTCAGATGATTGACAGCACCCATACTTTTGAGGGCCGCTGGAGGGATTCGATGCCCATTTCCGCCGATCTGGCCCTGATCAAGCAGGCCGGTCGGATTCTCATTGATAACGCCATCAAATATTCTCCGGAGGGGGGGCGCATCCTGGTGGAGGTCCGTCTGCAGGAGGGGCGGGCCGCCTTCTCCGTGGAGGATGAGGGCCAGGGGATCTCCTCAGAGGATCTTCCCCATATCTTTGACCGATTTTACCGCACGGACGAATCCAGGGCCAGGCAGACAGGAGGCTCCGGCCTGGGGCTCTCCATTGCCAAATGGATCGTAGAGCGCCATGGGGGATTTTTCCAGGTGGTCAGCCGGGTGGGGATCGGCAGCCGCTTTACCATGCTTCTCCCCGTGGAATCCCAATCCTGTCAGCGATAAAAATCAGGCTTCGAAAAAGTCCCCTGCTTTTCCGACCGCCTGAAAATGCCGATACCTTTCCGAGTTCGGAAAAGTATCGGCATTTTCAGGGTCTCCCTGTGAGAAGGAGCCTTGCTCCGGTGAGGGCCAAAAACCGGGTGGGGTCCTCCCCCGGGGGAAAGGGGAGAACGAACTCCTGGCGCTCCAGCGTGGCGCCGGGCAGGGTGAGGATCTCCCGCTGAAGAGCCACACAGATCTGCGTCCCCTCCAGGCTGGAAATGGTGAGGGTATTCTTGGGGGAGCTGCCATAGCTCACAGCGCTGTGGGCGGGGAGAAGACGGGCCAGTGACCCGGCGGAACCGGGAAGCAGGAGGGTGCGGCACCGGAGAATCCCGGCTCCGGCCCAGCCCGCGGCGGTGGGTGCCACCAACAGCAGGTCATAAAATCGGTTGGTAAAGTGGGCGGGGTGAGACCCGATCACCGTACCCGTTGGAAGAAGGGGGGCGAGGGGGGAGGAGAGCTCCCCCTTTTTCCCTTCCCAGACACCGATTTTTCCCATAGCAGAACCCCCTTCTCACTTCTCCCCCTCAGTGTCTGCGTCAAGCCCTCAAAATATGCGTCTGTAGGTTTGTCAAACATATTGGACAGTGCACTCAATAGGAGAATTCCACCCAA
>JAHHSE010000050.1 GCA_020025395.1 Oscillospiraceae bacterium | reverse complement strand
GCCCCCCCAGGATGACCCTTGGGGCACGGAGGAACCAGATGATGTTTTGTGTGCTCTCCCGCACCCCTTCCAGCGGGGCCTGTGTTCCGGTGAAGGCTCCCATCAGACGGTGGCCCATCACCTTCCACACCTCCCCGAAGGGGACGGACACAGGGCCGATCCCAATGCCCAAAACCACCGACACCAGAAGAAGTCCCAGCAGAATCAGGCAGACAATCAGGGTATGCCCCTTCACCAGACTGCAAAACCGCCTCATGACCGCTTACTGGAAGCTGTCCGGATGGAAGGCGTGGGAAAACTTTTCCACCGTATCGGCGGTCATGGAGCTGGCAAAGACCTCACAGAGCTTGACGGAAATAATCCGGTCATTCTGAATGGCGGGTACGGTGGCCAGGGCGGGATTCTCCTTAAGCTGGGCGATTTTCTCCTCCAGAGTGTCCCCGGCATAGTCGTTGATGATAATGACCTCGGGGGCACGCTCCACAATCTCCTCCCAGCTTACAGTGGCCCAGGTAGTGTCCAGATCGTTGAAGATGTTGGTGCCCCCGGCGCGCTCAATGAGCTTGGAGGTGAAGTTGTTTCCGCAGGTATAAGCGCCCCCCTCCTGGGCCATGTCATAGACAAAGACAGGGGTGGGAGTCTGTCCGGCCACCGCCTTTTCGACGGCGGCTATCTTCGCCTTCATCGCGCTGACGATTTCCTCCGCCTTATCCTCCACCTGGAAGATGCGGCCCAGATTATAAAAGTCCTCGTACACAACATCAATGTCCGCCCCCACGGTGTAGCCCTCAATGGAGGAGAGGGACATGATGTTGTAGCCGCTCAGGGTGTCGTGGGTGGTGTTGTTTTTCTCACTGAAGGAGCTGGACCGCCCATAGACGAAATCCGGCTCCAGGTCCAGAATGGTCTCCAGAGAAATATAGGTTTCCGCCACCACCGGGATGGCCTCATACGCTTCGTTCCATAGAGGGTTGATCTCGGAGTTGTTATATGCGGTGGCAATGATTTTATCCTTGAGTCCCAGGGCCATCAGCTGATCTCCCGCATTGGAATTGGCGGCAATCACCTTTTGAGGCACATGGGTGAAGGAGACCTCCTGCCCATCCTTTGTGGTCAGGGTGAAGGGAAACGCCCGACTCTCCGCCGGGGGCTGTGTATTTTCCGCCCCATCGGAGGGACCGGCCTCCGGTGTTGCGGCGGGATTTCCGCCGCAGGCGGTGAGTCCCAGGGCCAGGGCCAGGGAAAGGACTGCCATCTTTTTGCTGTGCTTCATGTTCATATGTCCTCCTTTTTCTATTTGTCTACGCAAAAAGTCCCGCTTTCCGAACGGAAAGCGGGACTGTCCACAGCCATTTCCCAAGGGGGGCATGGCCTTGTACAGACAGGTGACTTTCTGCGGAGTACCCATCCTCTCACAAAAACAGCAGGTTTCCTGACTCACGGCTCTTCAGCTCGTCCGCGCCTTCTCGTGTTTCCACAATGGCTTTTCCGCGGAGGCCTCCCCGTTCACAGTGACCGGATCGTTCGGGAGTTGCACCCGATTCCCTTTGAACCGCCCTGTGGCGGCACTGTTTCCGTTTCAATTTTGTGTTTGACTTAGTATATACATATTTTGTCAAGCTGTCAAGTCCTCCCCTTTTTCTTGACAGGGAGAGGCGGGGGGTGGATAATAAAAGCACATTCCCGTGATCTCCGGGAACGAACTCCTTTCCGATTCCCCAGGTTTGGTCTTTTCCCAAGCATTGGCACATACTTTGCACTATGCAGAGGGGGAACTCGCATGGTAAACTTAGATAGGGAGGATTCATTCGTGATAAAAGAAGTGAAAGACGGGATCCTGTACTTTGATGGCTGCAATACCCTGGAGCTGGCCAAGCAGTACGGAACCCCCCTCTATGTCCTTTCGGAAACCGATATTGTCAGTCGGTTTGCGGCGCTTCGCACCTCCTTTTTGGAGAAGTGGCCCGGAAGCCGTGCGGCCTATGCCTGCAAGGCCTTCTGCACCCCCGCCATGCTGGCTCTGACAGCCAGGGAGGGGATGTGCATTGATGTGGTCTCCGGCGGGGAGCTTTACACCGCCATTTCCTCCCGCTTTCCCCCCGAGCGGATCGAATTCAACGGAAACAACAAGCTCCCTTCCGAGTTGGAGCTGGCCATCCAATACGGCATCGGACGAATCATCATCGACTCCCCCCAGGAGCTGGCCTTGATCGAGAAGATCTGCGCGGCCCGAAAGAAACGGGTCAAGGTCCTCTATCGGGTGACTCCCGGTGTCCAGGCTGACACCCACGACTATATCATCACCGGAAAAAAGGACTCCAAATTCGGGCTGCCCATGGACGATGACATCATCTTCCCCTCCATTGAGGCCGCCATTCACTCCCCTTATGTGGACTTTTTGGGGGTCCATTTCCATGTGGGATCCCAGCTTTTTGAGGTCCGTCCCTATCTGGAGGCCGTTGACACCGTTCTGGATCTGATGAAACAGACCAGGGAGCGCTTTGGCTGCGACATGACCGAGCTGAATCTGGGGGGAGGCTTTGGGGTTACCTATACCGACGAGGTCCGTCAGCCCTTTGACTATTTCCTGGCTCCCGTCATGGAAAAAATCGCCGCCTTCTGTCAGAGAGAGGGCTTTGAACGACCCGCCCTGGTGGTGGAGCCGGGCCGCTCCATTGTGGCGGAGGCCGGCATTAATCTTTACACCATCGGTTCCATTAAGGACATTCCCGGCGTCCGGAAATATCTCTCGGTGGACGGAGGCATGACCGACAACATCCGCCACGCCCTCTATCAGGCCGTCTATACCGGTGTGATCGCAAACAAGGCCGACGCCCCCGCCGAGGAGGCGGTCACTGTCTGCGGAAAATGCTGTGAGTCCGGGGATATCCTCATGCGGGATGCCAAGCTGCCCAAGGCCGAGCCGGGGGACATTCTGGCCATGTTCTCCACCGGGGCCTACGGCTTCTCCATGGCCTCTAATTACAACAGCAGCCCCATTCCCGCCGTGGTTCTGGTAAAGGAGGGGCAGAGCGATTTGATTGTCAGGCGGCAGAGCTATGAGGATTTGATTTCCAACGCAATCATTCCCCAGCGGCTGAAATAAGGAGGACCGAATATGGCTTCACTTCCCTTTACCAAAATGCAGGGGGCCGGAAATGATTTTATTATCATAAACAATATGGAATTAAAGCTGGACCCCTCCCGCTTTGGCGCCATCGCAAAACGGGTCTGCACCCACCGCCTCTCCCTGGGAGGGGATGCCCTGATGGTGGCTGACCTGCCCCGGCACGGAGGAGATCTCCGGATGCGGTTTTACAATGCCGATGGCACCGAGGGAGAGATGTGCGGAAACGGGGCCCGCTGCCTGGCCCGCTACGCCTATGAAAAAGGCCTCTCCGGAGAGGCCGTGACCATTGAGACCATGGCCGGAGATGTGCTGGGATGGCGGAATACCCAGAGGGAGTACCGTATCCGGTTAAACTCCCCCGAGGTCCTTCAACTGGACCACCCCCTTCAGGTGAACGGGGTCTCCTATGAATGCTCCTACCTTGAGCTGGGCTCTCCCGGTTTGCCCCACGCCGTGGTCCATCTCCCCGGCCTGTCCTCCCGGCCCCTGGAGGCGCTCCGCCCCCTGGGGGCCGCCATCCGCAGCCACCCCTCCTTTCCCAAGGGGGCCAATGTGAACTTTTGGGATATGGAGGCAGACGGAACCATTCGGGAACTCACTTTTGAACGGGGCGTGGAGGACTTTACCCTGGCCTGCGGCACCGGAACCGGGTCCACCGCCGCCGTCCTGACCCTCCGGGGCCTGACCTCCGCCCGGCCGGTCTGCCTTTGCATGATGGGCGGTGTCCTCAAGGTGGAGGTGGAGAGGAACCGGGATCAGATTACCGGACTTTATCTGATCGGAGACACCAACCTCGTGGCCGAGGGCGTCATCACGGATGAGGATCTGACCCTTTCCGCTCCGTAGAATAAGATCACTTTAAAGGGGCCAAAAAAGAACCCTTTCATTTCGGGGAGGAGCACCGCCCCACTCCCCACACCCAACCTTTCTTTTGGAGGAGAGAATCATGAGCAGAGAAAACAATCTGGACAGAAAAGCCGTGACAAAAAACTACGCCTTCCTTGCCCTGATGCTGGTCAGTATGGTTCTGGGCTGTGTCGCGGGTTATGTTAACCCTGAATTCGGCCATGCCATCAAGCCCCTTGGGACCATTTTTATCAACATGATGTTCTGCGTGGTGGTCCCCCTGGTCTTTGCCTCCATCGCCGGCTCCATTGCCAATATGCAGAGCCGGGGTCGGGCGGGTAAGATTATGACCACCACCGTGGTCACCTTCCTGGTCACCGGAGCCTTCGCCGCTATTATCATGTTCGTTCTGATGAAGGTCTTTCCCCCTGTTCTGGTCCCCTGGAACAATATGGACGCCGAAGCTGTCGGAGAACACGCCACCATGGCGGATATGCTGGTAAACTTCTTTACCGCCAGCGACTTTGTGGGCCTTCTGAGCCGGAAGGCCATGCTTCCCCTCATCGTCTTCTCCGTCCTCTTCGGCTTCTCCACCAGCCTGGCCGGCGGTCCGGAGAGCGAGGTGGGTAAATGGCTGGACTCCCTGACCAATGTGATGATGAACTTCATCAGGATCATTACCAAGTATGCCCCCATTGCCTTTTTCGCCATCTTTGCCGATCTGATGGCCACTTATGGCTCCGCCGTTACCAAGGCCTACGGGCGGGCCATGCTTGTCTACTATCCCCTCTGCTTTATCTATATCTTTACCGCCTTCCCCCTCTTTGCCCGGCTGGGCGGCGGAAAGGGTGCCATCCCAGTGATGTTCCGCCACATTGCCCGCCCCGCCATTGTCTCTCTGGGTACCTGCTCCTCCGTAGCCACCATCCCCACCAATGTGACAGAGGCCACAGAGAGCGGTATCAACCCCGATATCTCCAAGATGGTCTGCCCCCTGGGCGCCACCATGCACATGGACGGCTCCTGCTTCTCCTGTGTGCTGAAGATCGCTTTTGTACTGGGTGCCCTGGGGCAGGAGTTCAGCTGGAGTATGCTTCCCAGTGTGGTTCTGGTTGCCGTTCTCTCCTCTGTGGGAATGTCGGGCGTCCCCGGCGGCGGCTACATCGGGGAGTATATCATTGCCTCCATCTTCTTCCCCTCTCAAATCGAGGTTGCCTTCCCCATCCTGATTGCCATTGGAAATCTGGTAGACCCCCCCGCCACCATGATTAATTCTGCCGGAGATTATGTGGTCTGCTTTATCGTCTCCCGCTTTACCGATGGGAAGAACTGGCTTCAAAAGGCCCGAGAGGAGGGCCGTGTCCGCTAAACGGCGCCCTGTCACCCGTGAACCCATCCAAACGGATAAGGACAAAATCCCCCCTGTTGTAGGATCCTGAAAACTACAACAGGGGGGATTGCTCTATCCAGGAGAAACGAAGCCCAAAGGATGGGCCGCTTGTAAAGCCGGAGATGCCCCGTCACAGCTCGGCCGAGCGTTCCTGTCCGGCTCTCGTTGGAGAGGATGTGCGCGCAAACCATCTCGTCCGCCGGGGAACAGCTTACGCAGACGGGCATCCAGAAACCGGAAGGGGACCCGAACCCTCCACCGGGAAGGGGAGGGATCGGAATCGGATCGGCTTTCCCCGGTCAAATTGAATCCCGTATCCCTCACAGGGACCGGGGGTCCACTGATAGGGATTTTTCTTCTCCTCCGGGAACCAGAGGGTCATCAGGGCGGAGATGGGTCCGGCATGGCAGACCACCAGGGCATCTTCCCCTTGGGAGATCAGGGACTCCGCCCCCGCCAGGACACGAAGGGCCATCAGGCGGTGGCTCTCCCCCTGGGGACAGGGATTTTCCTGAATGTTCCCGGAGATCCAGGCCTGATAGAGAGGGTCCTCCTTGAGCATCTCATGGCTTTTCATTTCAAAGGCACCGAAGTCCAGCTCCCGAAAGGCGGGGAGAGATTGGTGGGGCTTGTTGCCGAAGAGACAGATGAGGGTTTCCTCGGCCCGGCGCATTCCGCTGGTAAAGAGGGCGCAGGAGTCCGGGGAGGGATATCCCCCTAAGGCACCCAGGGTCCGGGCCAGCTCCGCCCCCTGAGGCAGAAGGGGAAGATCGGTAGCGCCGTAATAGAGCCGCTCCACATTTCCCTGTGTCAGACTGTGGCGAACCAGAAAGAGTTCCATCAGGCTTTCAGCTCCGGATGATCTTCCAGCCAGCGGGCGGCGTAGGAACAGGTGGCGCGGGCCTTTTTGCCTTGGGCGGTGAGGATTTGGGCGGCGGTTTCGATCAGCTGACCCGCCACTCCCTGTCCCCGGAGGGAGTCGTCCACGAAGGTATGGGTAAAGCAGACGGTGTTGGGTCCGTCCTCCGGGAACAGGATCTCGGCCATCAGCTTGCCGGATTCGTTTTCCGCATAAATGCGGTGATCGGTCCTTTTAAAATCCATAAAACAGTCTCCTTTTTCAGTTTGGATGGGAATTTAAGAGGGCGGCGGCGGCCGTCCCCACCAGGTTGGCGTTTTCCGGCTTGAGGAAGCGGTAATGTCGGCCCAGGGCCTGAGTGGCGTACTGATCCATGAGCTGCTCCAGAGCGGGGCGAAGGAGCCTGCTCTTGTAGAAGGTGGAGCCTTCCACCACGATTCCCGCGGGCTTCTCCGGCCGCAGTCCCAAATCCGCCCGTATCAGAAGGGAGATGAGATTGGCGCAGACCAGTCGGGCCGCCCGGAGGGTGAGCTGCTCCACCACTTGGGAGACAAACATCCGATGCTCCGTGCAGGCGCAGATTCTGGCCAGAGGATTGTCTCCGTTGGGATTGACCACAAAGGCATCCGCCTCCTGCGTGGTGAGAGGACCAATGGCGGAGAAGGAGGGGGGGAGAAGACCTTCCTCCACCGCTCCCGCCAGGGTGAGGCGGATGACCTCCCCCAAATAGGCCCCGGAGACCATTTTTTCAAAGAGATGGGTGCCGGGATTGGCGCTGGCAGCGTCCAGCCGGCCATCAAAGACACCGGGAGTAAGACGGCTGAAGCTCCCGGATTCCGTGTTAATCAGCATGGAGGCGCCGGAGGGGCCGATAGAAGGCTCCTCATAACAGGTATTATACCCGGTTCCCCAGATCAGTCCTAAAAATCCGTCATAGGCATTGCGGTCAGTCTGGGCCATTCCGCCCAGAAGGGCGGCGGCGGTGTCATTGAGAACCACTCCGGGCAGGCCGTGGCCGCCCCGCCGGGTCAGGGCCTGGTGGAGCCCCTCCAGGAGCATCATACCGACCGAATTGGACACCCGGACTTCCTTGTCAAAATAGAGGACCTTTCCATCCCGCCGGGGGGTGATCTGGGCGGGGAAGGAGAAACAGAAGCCCAAAGAGGAGCAGGCTTGGACAAAGGGGAGGAGGCGGACGGCAAAGGCATCGAGAAATCCCTCGCTGGTGACAGTGCCGCGGCTGCCCGGGATGGGAAAGACGGTGAGATGTTCCATCTGAGGCCCCTCTTTGGTAAAGGTGATCTTTGCCACCCTTGCATTGGTGCCTCCGGCATCGATGACCGCCACGGGGACATCGGTGGGGAGAGGCCCGTGGGCGGTGAGGTAGGTGGGAAGCATGAGGAGGGTGGAGGGCTTTCCGGTGAGGCCGGATTCCATTTCCTCCAAAAACTGCTGGCAGGTACGGGGGATATCCACTTGATCGGGGGCCATCCCGGTACGGCGTAAAAAGTCCATAACCATGTCCATCACAGATCCTTTCAATGGATGTTGTGCGCCTGTATCATCCCTTATTTTACATTGTTTTTGAAGGGGTTGCAAGCAGAATTCCAGAAGGAGGAAGAGACCTTTGGGCGGGGGGAGAAAAGGCAGCGGACAGAGAAGATACCTTCTCTGTCCGCTTCGGGTCAGGGTGCCGTTTCAGGGCGGGAGGCAATGGGATTGCTTACCGGGTCAGGACCCGGTGGAGGATCACGGCCATTTCCGCCCGACTGATGGGAGAGAGGGGATTGAGCCGATTGGCCTGATCGCCCTGAACCGCTCCCAGCTGTATCATGGAGGCCACCGAGGATTTTGCGTAGTCAGAGACCTTCTGACCATCGGCGTAGGAGCTGAGGAGATTGGTATTGCCGATGGAGGAGCTTTTCCCGGCGGCAATGAGGGCGCGCTGAAGCATGACCATGGCATCCTGACGGGTGATGGGATTTTGGGGCATAAACCGGCCGCGATTGCCCTGAACAATCCCCAGGGACTGGGCGGTGCCGATGGCGTTTGCGTAGTAGGACTTGGGGGGGACATCGGTAAAGCTGCCGGTGCTGCCGGACTGGAATTGGAAAGCCCGGCAGATCATCAGGGCAAAGTCCCCCCGGCTGATATTTTGGGCGGGTTCAAATCGGGAGGAGGAGACTCCGGTGGCGACTCCGTTCTCATAGAGGAATTCCACCGAGGGTTTGGCCCAGTCATATCCCCCCATATCCGAAAAGCGATCCACACAGTATCCGTTGGAAATGGAGATTTCAATGGTGCCGGAGAACCAGGAATCCGTGCTGTCGTAGCCGGAGTAGGGGAGGGTGACGGTCCCCTGGAACCCCGCCTTGGGCACAAAGGTGAGTTGATCGATGACCGGAGCCCGATCGACATAATAATTGTTGCCGGTGGCAATCGGGGTCCCTGTCTCGTTGGGGGAGACATAGCCGTGGTACAGCCGACCTGCCCCCTCCGGGGGAAGGGAGGTGAAGCGGAGGTGGGAAAGCTCCCGTCCCAAGGCGTTGACACACATATTTCTCAGGTCGGAGGACCGGATGGAAATCGGGGTGGAACAGCCCACATATTGAACGGCGGTGGCGGTGGGAGTGGAGACCTGAATGGTGACAATCCCATCAAACCGCTCCCGGCGGGTGCTCCAGCCCGTATACTCCACCTCCACCGTCCCGGAATAGCGGGAATCGGACAGGAAGGTGACATCCCCCAGCGCACTGGATGTGCCGGAGTAGAAATAGTTGGTGTTGGAGGAAACCTTACTGTGATAAGTGCCATCCTTGGAATCGTACTGATAGCACAGCAGACCCCGGTCAGAGGGGGGGAGGGTAAAGCGGACATAGCTCAGCGGATCCCCGGTCAGGGTCCGGGAAACCCGGTTGAAGTCGCCCGAGTCGAAGGGAACGGCCCCTCCGGTGGCGACGGAATAGGAGATGGAGGCGTTTTTCGACTGATCCACCTCAATGAGGACGGTACCGCTGAACCGGTGTCCCGTGCTGTCATAGCCGCTGAAATCAATGGAGGCCGTCCCTGTAAACCCGGCCTTGGGTACAAAAGTAATTCGGGAGAGGGAGGGGGAGG